>NZ_JBHJQP010000076.1:0-33798 GCF_042262625.1 Streptomyces sp. NPDC056347
GCCCTCGGGCCGGGGCCGGTGCGCCGTACGGCGGGTTACCCGCACTTCTCGTCGATCTTGTACTGGAGTGCCCGCGGGTAGTCGTGCCGGTTGAGCCGGATCCGGGCCAGGATCGGGGCGTGGTTGATGTCGTTGCCCGGATCGGCGATCTCGAGCAGCAGTGACTCGAGCTCGGTGTGGGTGGCGAGCTCCCGCCCGTGCATCCGGTCCTTCTCCGAGCCGAAGACCTCCGCCAGCTTCTCGTACCGCCACGGGTGCAGCACGTTGTAGAAGTCGGCCCCGTCGGACGGCTTCTCCTTGTAGTAGCAGGGGCTGACCAGCATCTGTTCGATGCCGTAGAAGCCCTCGTTGTCCAGGACGAAGACCACCGGCCGCAGATGGTTGCGCACATGCGTGGACAGCTCCTGGCACACCTCCTGGAACGAGCCGTCCCCGACGAACACCAGAGGCCGCTTGAGCGGCTCCTGGCGGCCCAGAGCCACTCCGGTGGCCGCGCCGACCGAGTAGCCGATGGACAGCCAGCTGTTCTGCGCCACGAAGCTCGCCCGCTCGGCCATCCGCAGATTCATCGAACCCAGCAGCGCGAACGCCGCGTCCGAGACCACGGTGAACGGCGAGGTGGCCCCCGGTCCTTCGCCGTCCGCCTGGCTCAGCAGGAAGGCGTTCATGTGCTGGAAGAACCCGTCGTACGTGAGCTCCTCGGGGTGGTCCGTGCTGCTCAGGCCGGTCAGGAAGGCGGCCGTGCTCGCCGGGACCCGCCGGTTCCTGGCGTGTGCCAGCGCGAAGGGGTCGGTCTCGAACGCCCGCTCGTCGAAAGCGGCACCCAGTGCGTCCCGCAGCGCCGGGACGAACCGCGCCAGCTGGATGTCCGGGAAGTACTGGGCGCCGACGCTGACACCATCGCGGGCGGCCACGATCCAGTCGTCGCCGATCGACTTCTCGCCACCGAGGTTCTTCGACGTCGACCAGGTGCCGAGGCCGATCCGGCACCCGGCGGCCTGGAACGCCTCGCGTACCTCCGGCAGACTCGCCCTGCCGTTGTAGACGCCAGTGAAGCCCGGGGTGTTCTCGGAGACCACGGACTTCGCGCCGACCGTGGTGAAGAACGGGATGCCGGTCAGCCGCACCAGCGAGACCAGCTCCTGCTCCAGCCGGTTGCGTTCGAGCTCCTCGCCCGCCCAGAGCACCGGCGTGCCGAGCCGTTCGACCAGCTTCACCGAGGCCTCCACCGCCTTGGCGAGCATTTCCTCGTTCTTCTTGGTGAACGGCCGTTCCTGGCGGCGGAGTTCTCCCTGTGGCTCGGCGCACGGGGCGTGCCAGAGGTCTTCCATCACCTCCAGGTAGACCGGCCTGCGCTCGGTCAGCCCGGCGATGATCGCGCTGTCGATCTGCGAGGGCGCGAGCCCGGGGTTGGAGATCACCTGCGCGTCCACCGTGACCTGCCGGTAGACCTCCAGGTTGCTCTCCGGGCGCTGGCTCATGTGCGAGGTGAGCAGGCCCACCGCCTGGTAGTTGAGCCACTGCTCGTACGACGGCGCCCCGTTGATCGCGATCACCGGTACGTACTCGACGTACGCGCCGCCGATCGGGTTGAGCAGGCTGAACGCGCCCACGCCGTAGGTGACCGCGACGGCGGCGACGCCCTGCTCACCCTTGGTGAGGTCGGCGTCTGCCGCCCGCACCCGGGCGTAGGCGTCGGCGGCGTAACCGCCGCCGATCTCGGTCGGGGTGCCGACCCAGCGCACCTTGGTGGTGGCGTGCATGATCGTCAGGAACGGGCCGAGAAGGTCGCCCGGCACCCCGAACAGGTACTGGATGCCCAACTGTTCCAGTCTGGTGGCCAGATATCGGCCCACCGTCCACTCGCTGTTGTCGCTCATCGGCTCAGTACCTCCGCTCTGGGTGCGCGGCCGGTCCGCGCCTCGGGCCGGATCTCCGGTTTGACGCGGGGCGGCGGGGCGGGCGCCTCGTGCACGGCGATCGCCGCGCGGACGGCGGTCTCCACCGCGCCCTCGATCCAGGCGTGCTTGAGCGAGACGTGCTCGCCGGCGAAGTGCACCGGGCCCTCCGGCTTGACCACGTCGAGGTGGAAGCTGGTCATCTGGTGCGGGGTGTACACCGCGGCCTCGCCGAAGGCGTACGGGTCGCGCAGCCAGCTCTGGGTCTGGCCGCAACCGGTGTAGAACACCTCGATCCGCCGGCCGTGCACCGACTGGAGGTTGCGCAGCGCGTACACGTACCGTTCGGCGTCCTCCATCGAGTCCCAGCGCACCGCGTCGTCCGACCAGCTGTAGCTGGCCAGCACCACGCCGCCGCCGTCGCTGCCGGGCACCGGGTGGGAGGGGTAGTACATGAAGCGGTTGGGGTTGTCGGTGGTCGAACCGCCGCCGAAGCAGTTGGTGGCGGGGCGCACGCTCGCCCGGCGCAGCGGGGTGTGCCGGAAGACCTCGAACTGCTCCTGGTCGATCCTGCTGGAGTCCACGCTCGGGTGGGCGCCGAGCAGCACCCTCGGCAGGTTGGGCGGCGGCCGGTGCCCGTTGTGCGCGGCCGCGACAGCGGCCTCCGCGTCCTCCTCGCCGGCCCGCTGGTAGTACTCGTACAGGCCGGGTTCGATGGAGTCGAGCTCGTCCTTCCAGTCCGCCTCGGTGAACTCCCACCACCGGCGGGAGAACTCCAGCAGCACCTTGGTGGCCTGGTCGTAGTGCGTCTCGATGATCGCCCGGCGCTTCTTGTACGAGTACGGGGGATCGACCTGGACGAACCGCAGCGCGGAGAACGGCACGGTGACGATCGCGAAGTCGCCCGTCCAGACATTGGGTTCGGCCTCCGGGGCGCCCTCGGGCACGGTGTGGACGGCGACCCGCGGTCCGGTCGGTCCGACGTCCTCGCCGGCCGCGCCGTCGCGGCGCGGATCCCAGTACTCCATCCGGATCATCCGCTCGCCCATCTCGATCTCGTCCTGGAGCTGCATGGCCAGGGCGTGCGGCAGCTGCCAGCTGCCGCCCTCGATCTCCCAGTAGGTGGCGTCCGGGTTGATGTCGCTGCGCCCCAGGAAGGTGTGGAAGAAGGACAGGTGCAGCCGCGAGGTCATGTTCTCGATCGTGCCGATCGCCTCGATGGCCTCGTCGCTGAAACCCGCGTACTCGCGCAGGTAGCGGCCCATCGAGTAGCCGTCGAAGTCGCGGATCACCCGGGCCCAGCCGTCCAGCCACTCGGCGAACGGTTTACGCACCCGCTTGCCGTCCTCGATGTACGAGTAGTAGTCGCGGACCGGCTCCAGCGCCTGGTTGACCATCTCGGCGGCGGTGATCCGCACCTCGTCGCCGGTGAGGTGGAAGCCCTCGTTGACGCTGCTGGGGTCGGCGGCGTACTCGCTGCGGCGGGCCTGGATCCGGTTGGTGCGGATCCAGCTGTTGAAGCGCTTGACCGGCTCGCGGAAGTCCGGGCTGTCCTCGCCGTACTTCCAGACCTTGCCGTCCTCGAAGGACTCGTAGACCACCGGAGGGGCGGGCGGGTTCTGGTTTCCGGTGTCGGGATCGACGTCGACGTTGTAGAACAGCTGTCGCGTCAGGCCGAGGCTGTCGACCAGGGCCAGCGTGAGGGGGTGGAAGCTCGGCAGCCTCATCGCCCCGGCCTCCGCGTACTGCTCCGGGTCGCTGAACGGGCTGTCCCGCTCGTCGCCGGTGGTGCGGAAGGTCTTGATCCGCCCGCCGACCCGGTTGGCGTTGGCCTCCAGGACGGTGACGTTGTGTCCGGCGTCCTTGAGCAGCTTCCCGGCGACCAGGCCGGCGATCCCGGCGCCCACGATCAGCACGTTCTTGGGCTCGTCGGTCTCCGGGACGCCCCCCTTGACCAGTACGTCGAGGTAGCGAAGCTTCAGGTCCTTGTCGTCGGGGCCGACCAGCAGCAGTTCGCGGGCCAGCTGCCGGCAGGTCTGCCAGCGGGCACGGTCATCGGCCGTGCCCTCGATGGTGGGGTTCTCGTTCATGGCTTCTCCTTGCCGCTCAGGAGCCGACCGGCTTGGTGGGGGAGGTCCTCGCCCTCGGTGAGCTGTCGCGGTGCGGTGATCGAGGGGGTGAAGGAGTGGAGCGCGCCCGTGGTGCGGACGAAACGCTTCATGCCGACCGCGCCGGAGGCGCCGTCCGCGAGCTCGGCCGAGGCCTTGCCGGTGAGAGCGGCGGCGATCAATGATGATCGCAAAGTGTGACGAAACTGACACTTAAAGTAACTATGTCGCTCCCGTGGGCCCTGTCAAACGGAGGAGGGGACCCCTCGGCAGGTCACGGAGCGTCGCCGGATGGGGCGTCCCCGCGCGGGAAGCCGAGTGTTTCGGCCGCCCGCGGCCTGCGAGGCCGTCGCGAACCCCGCTGCGAAGAGCGGGGAGCGGAGGGGGTGTCGCCCGGCAACCGTCGTGACGACGAGTGCCGCCCGGTGTGACGGTCCGAAGCCGGATGCCCAAGGACCGGAGAGCCGGGTACGGGCCCGTACCCGGCCGCATGACGGTTCCGTGGGCCGGGCGGCAGCGGCGGTAGGGGCGGCTGCGCACCGGATTCATCCGGTCGAGTGTGTGATCGGTGTTCCAGGGCGGGCCGTCGGCCGCTTCGCGTGATGTTCGACGAGCGTTCGGAGCGCGGCCGGTGAAGAGTGGCTCACGTGCGGGGCCGGCCCCCGTGACCTCCGGGCGTGCGCGGCCGTGCCGGTCGTGCGGTGCTGCTTCGCGCGGGGCGCCCACGGCTCGGCCGGACCTTCGGCCGCCCCCCCGGGGACGTCGGTGGCCCGATCCCGGAAGTGCCCCCTGTGACAACAATGGTCTTCACCGTGATCCCCCTCGGGTTCCTACTGGACGTTGTTCGCTTCGCGCGCCGCCGTGGCCACCGGGGCCGCCTCGGCCCTCGATCCGGCCCCGGCCCCTCCGCCGCCCGTGCGACGCATCCGTGACGCGACGACGAGCGTGAGGACGACGACCGCAGCCATGGCCAGGAAGACGTCGGAGTAGGCCGAGCCGTCGTCCCCGGAGTGGAGGGGGTTGACGGCGTCACCGCCGCTCTGCCGCCTGGCGGACACCAGCACGCCGAACACGGCGGGGCCGGTACCGGCCCCGAGGAACTGGGCCCCCTGGAGGATCCCGAGACCGGCGCCGGTCTGTTCGGGAGGCAGCTCGCCGGCCGCGGCGCCGATGATGGTGGTCATCACGAGCATGAAGCCGATGCTCAGCCCGAGGATCCCGACACCGGCGAAGACCGCGGAGGAGCTGCCGGTGAAGGACGACAGGAGCAGCGAGAACAGCCCGATGAGACCGAGCCCGCAAAGCACCGGGAGTCGCGCGTCGACGCGGTCGGCGAGGCGCCCGATCCACGGCGAGAGGAGCGCGGTCACGACGCCGGCCGGGATCATCACCAAGGCGCCCTCGCCCGGGGTGAGTTCGTTGACCTCCACCAGCAGCAGCGGGACGAACACCAGGCCGCCGAGGTTGACGGCCATGGCCAGGAACGCGACGAGGATGCCGGTCCGGTAGACGTGATTGGTGAACAGCGATGGCGGAACGAACGGCTGATCGACGCGGACGGTGCGCGCCCCGAAGAGTGCGAGCGCCACGATCGCCGCCGCGAGGCTGCCCCAGGACAGGGGTTCGCCGAAGCCGGAGACCTGTGCCCGGGTCATGCCGAACAGGACGAGGCCGGCTCCGAGGCCGAGGAGCAGGCCACCGGGGAGGTCGATCCGTCCCGAGCCCCGAGGAGTCCCGTCCGGGAGTACGTGCAGGGCCGGGAAGAGCAGCAGCAGTGAGACCGCCAGCATGATCCAGAACAGCGCGGGCCAGCCGAGCGCCTGCCCGACGCCACCGCCCAACGCCGGTCCGGCGGCGGTGCCGACGCCCGCTCCGGCGGAGACGACGCCGATCCCGGCGCCGCGCCGTCGAGGCGGCAGCAGGGTGGTGACGGCGACGATCGAGAGCACGGGGATCGCGGCCGCGCCGATACCCGTCACGATCCGCCCTGCCACGAGTACGGCCAGACTCGGGGAGATCGCGCAGATCAGGCTTCCGGCAGCGTAGGTGAGGAGTGCGAAGGCGAAGAGGCGGCGCAGGCTCACACGGTCCGAAACGCGGCCGTACAGGGGAATCCCGACCGAGAACATCAACAGGAAGCCGGTGACGACCCAGGCGAGTTCGGCCTCGGACGCCCCGAACTCGGCCCCGATCGTCGGAAGCATCAGATTGACCATGTCGCTGGCCGTGACCGTGACGAGGATCGCGGGTACCAGCACGGCGAGTAAGCCCGGTCCCGAGCCGGTCCGCTCGGCCGTTGTGGACGTGGAAGTCATGCGAAGCCCTTCAAGCGAATTTCTGCAACCATGATGGTTGCAGTTAGGGTAAAAGAATGACGGAGGGCATTGCCTCCGCCGTTGATGAGTCGGTAAATCAGTCAGTCGGTGACGCGCTGCGCGGCCTCGCGCTCGCTGGCCAGCACCTGCCGGACGAGGTGGGTGATCGTCGTGCGCCCGAGCCGTTCCTTCAGGGCCCGCTCCGCGTCCTGGAACTCCACCTCGAGCAGTTTCTGCATGTTCCGCCCCACCTCGCATTCGGCGCTCGGTGGATGCGGGTGCCGTGAAAGGACCGGCCCCGGCTCCACGGCGGTGTAGGCGTCGTAGAGCGTGATCTCGCGGGCGGGCCGGGTGAGCGACCAGCCGCCGTTGCGCCCCTCGGTGGACCGGACCAGGCCGGCGTCGCGCAGGCTGCCGAGGATCCGCCGCACCAGAACCGGATTGCTGGCCAGGCTCTCCGCGATCTCCGCGGAGGTCAGCGAGCGGTCCCAGCGCCCCAGCATGGTGAGTGCGTGAATCGCGACCGCGCTCCTGCTGCTGATGCTCACCATGACCCCTTCGTGACCGTCGCCCCGCCCATATAACTGCAACGACGCTAGTGGCAGTTTGATCGGCCTGTCAATCCGGCATCCCGGTCGTGGCGTCGCTCCGGGGACCGGCCCGGAACGCATGGCCCTGGGGCCGGTCGGGCCCGTGGGAGGGTGCGGCGGCGAGGCCGTGCGCGTGCGGTGTCACCGGGGCCGGCCCGGCGGGCCCGGTACCGGTCCACCGGGAAGCGGCTGCGCGGGGGACCGTCAGCGGCCTTCCCGGACGGTGTCGTCGACGTCGTAGGTGAGACGGGTGGAGGAGACCGAGACCACTCCGTCGACCATGGCGCACATCCGCTCGACGGCCGGGATCATGCCCCGGAACGGCACCTTCCCGCCGAGTTCCACCTGGCCCTCGCTCACCCGGACGGTGAGGGAGTCCGGAGCGAGGCGCAGGGTGGCGACGAGTACGTCGTCGACGATCTCGCGGCGGATGGCCTCGTCCGGGCGGAGGAAGACCCGCATCAGGTCGCGACGGCTGACGATCCCCTGGAGCCGGTCCTCGGCGTCGACCACGACGAGGCGCTTGATGTCCTGGATCTCCA
Organism: Streptomyces sp. NPDC056347; assembly: GCF_042262625.1. NCBI lineage: Bacteria > Bacillati > Actinomycetota > Actinomycetes > Kitasatosporales > Streptomycetaceae > Streptomyces > Streptomyces sp. NPDC056347. The sequence continues at coordinate 7,454 of NZ_JBHJQP010000076.1, forward strand.
TCAGCCGGGCCGCCTCCGCCACCGTCCAGTCGGGGCGTGCGCACACGGCGGGCGCCGACATCAGTTCCTCGGCGCGGACACCTCGGGCCTTCGCGTCCTCCCACGCCTCCAGCCCGGGCACGGGCGGCAGGTCCCCCGGCGCGGCGGCCCGGTCGGCGGCCTTGCGCAGGAGGTCCCCTTCGGAGACCACGCCGAGCACCCTGCCGTCGCGGTCGACCACGGGCACCGCGGTCACCCGGCGCTGTGCCAGCACCCTGGCGATCTCCTTGAACGGGGCGTCGCCGCGGACGCTCACCACGTCACGGGTCATCAGCTCTGCGATCCTGCTGTGACGCATCTTCCACTCCCTTCCGGTGCGGGCGGTACCGGAACGTTCCGGGGGCTCGTCGCGGTGGCCCTCTCACGTGCGCCCGGTGCGTCGTCCGGGCCGTCTCGGCGAGGTTCCGGCCCGGCCGCGCCGTGGCGGCCGGTGAGGTCATCGGCCCGGCCGCCGTCTCCGCGTCGGGCCGATGATCTCGTGGGCCTCGTCGGCCCCATCGGCCTCAAGGGCCGGGGAGCTCGGCGGCGGTACGCGGACGACCGGCCTCCGACACTGCAGCCGACGGCCGCCGTCCGCCGTGCACGAGCGCCCTCGCGCCCCGCTCGGCGAGGAAACGGGCGGAATCCTCGAACGCTGTCGGGAGAGCCGTGGTGACGACGCCGTGCGTCACCGCTCAGAAAGCCGTTCGATGCCGCTTGACGGCCCTCCTCACGGGATGACGGTCTCCCGCACCGGCCCGGGAACCCCGGCAGGTCCCACCCTGCCGCGCCGGCGCGGCCCGCGGGCAGTGCCGAACGGCCCCCTTCCGGGACCGAGCCCGGTACCGACCGGCCCTACCCGCCCCCACCGTCCGGTGCGAGCGTGGCGGCAGGCCACCGAACGAACGGAAGGCGGTGGGCAGGATGGAATCCCCCCTGGTGGTGGGCGTCGACGGCTCCGAGGCCAGCCTCACGGCCCTGGACTGGGCCGTCGACGAGGCGGTGCGGCACCAGCGCCCGCTGCGGATCGTGCACGCTTCGCTGTGGGAGCACTACGAAGGGGCCGCGTCGCCGGCGTCCGCAGAGCGGCCCTCGGCACAGGAGCTCATCGAGAACATCGCCGTCGCAGCGGCGGAGCGGGCGGAGAAGCGGTCCCCCGGCCTCTCCGTCACCACCGATGTCGCCGCCGAGGATCCGACAGCGGCGTTGCTCAGGGAGGGACGGAACGCCATGGCCGTGGTCCTCGGATCGCGGGGGCGGAGCGAGATCGGCGATCTCCTCCTCGGGTCGGTCGGCCTCCTCGTCGCGTCCAGGGCCTCCTGCCCGGTCGTCGTCGTACGCGGGGATCGGGACGCTCTGGAGGCGCGCCACCGTCGGGTGCTTCTGGGCATCGGTGATCACGACATGGACTCCCCGGCCGTCGGGTTCGCCTTCCGCGAGGCCGCGCTCCGGCAGGCGGAGCTCGATGTCGTGCGCACCTGGCGCAGGCCCGCCCACGAACCGGTCGACCATCTGCTCCTGACCGGTGAGCGGGGATCCCGTTTCGAGCGGGAGGCGTCCGAGGCCCTGGAAAAGGCCCTCGACGCGGGTGCGCGAGAACACCCCGAGGTACGGCTGCGCAGAAGCACGGCCGAGGGCCCCGCCCACAAGGTGCTGACCGAGCGCTCCGCCGCCGCCGACCTGCTGGTCGTCGGGGCACGCCGACGGGACGGTGCCATCGGCCTCCAGCTCGGCAGAGTGGCCCACCGCGCCCTGCACCACGCCGCGTGCCCCGTCGCCGTCGTACCGCAGCACCGGCACCCGCCCCTGGACGCGGAAGCCTGACATCGGGGGCCGGTGGGGCTCGGGCCACCACCGGCCGCCCTCCCGGCGGAGAAGGGCCGCACAGTCCCCGCCGGAGCCGAACGGCCCGTGCCGACGGAGCCCGCGGCGACGTCGGCGCGACAGGTGCGGCCCCGGGGTGCGTGAGATCCCCGGGGCGGACCGAAGGAGGAATCATGGACAGCGAGACCCCCACCGGGTCCGGGCTTGCCGACGTCGTCGTGGGGATCGACGGTTCTCCCGCCGCCCGGACGGCCGCGTTCTGGGCCGCCGCGGAAGCGGACCGCCGGTCGCGCACGCTGCGCCTCGTGCACGCCACCGACACCGATCGGCGCACCCACCGCGACGACGCCGAATCGATCCGGGCGGTACGCGAAGCCGGCCGGAACCTGCTGGCCGAGACCGCGGACGCCGTCCGGCAACGTTTCCCCGACCTCACCGTCGCCCAGGAGATCGATCATCATGAACCGGTCGCCGCGCTCCTGACCGCCGCCGGCCGCCGGGGAACGGCCGTGGTCGGCAGCAGAGGTCTCGGAGGCTTCTCCGCCCTCCTGCTCGGCTCCGTGGGGCTGGGGGCGGCGGCCCGCGCGGAGGTGCCCGTGGTCGTCGTACGCGGGGAGGCGGAGCGGCCCGAGTCGGGCTCGGTGACCGCGGCGGTGCGTGACTCCGCGGACCTGGAGTGGCTGTTCCTCGCCGCCGCGGAGGCGGACATCCGCAAGGCGGCACTGCGCATCGTGAGCGTGTGGAACGTGCTCGCCCACATCGGCACCGTGGCGACGATGCTCGACGACCTCGACGAGATCGCCCAGCGGCGGGTACACGAGATGAAGGCACTCGCCGACCGGGTCCGCGCGAAGTTTCCCGGACTGATCGTCGGGCACCACGTGGAGGCCGGGACGAGTATCCCCGGGGTCCTGATCGGGGCGAGCGCCCATACCGACCTGATCGTGATGGGCCGGGGCCGCCCCTCCACCGGCCCGGGGCCGCACCTGGGGCGTGTCGCCCACAGCCTCGTCCATCACGCGCACTGTCCGGTGGAGATCGTCCCGGCGGGCTTCGCGGACCGGGGCGGCGCACCATGAACGACCTGCTGTTCGGCGTCGACCCGAAACGGCCGGCCGTCCCCGCCCTGGCGTGGGCCGCCGCGGAGGCCGAACGCAGACGGCTGCGGCTGCGCCTGGTGGTGGCACGGCCGCCGGTCCACGACCGGCTCAGCTACGACGCCGTCGGCCACGGGAACGCCCTGCGGCTGCGGGCGGAGTCGGCACTGGCCAGTGTGGAGGACCTCGTCCGGGAGCTGCGCCTCGACGTGCGGACCTCGGCGGAGCTCATGAACGGGGACCCGCTCGGTGTACTGCTCGACCGGGCGGCCGACGCCACCCTGGTCGTCGTGGGATCACGCCACCTCGGCAGGGCCGCGGAAATGCTCGGCGGGAGTTCGGTGGCCGTTCCGCTCGCGGCGCACGCGCCCTGCCCCGTCGTCGTGGTCAGCGCGCCGGAGCACACCGCCGTGCACCCGCCGACCGTCGTCGTCGGCGTGGACGGCAGCGAGGACAGCCGGGCGGCCGTCGCCTTCGCCATGGAGGAGGCCAGCCTGCGCGAGGCACGGCTCAGGGCGGTCTGGGTCCGGCCCCGCACGGTCCTCAGGCGTGAGGACACCGGGACCGGACGGGCCCGGTGGCGGCGCCTGCTCGCCGAGTCCGTTGCCGGCTGGGCGGAGCGCTACCCGGACGTGCACGTCTCCGAAGAGGTCTGCCGGGGACACCCGGTCGAACAGCTCGCCCTGGCCGCGCAGTCCTCCCTCGCCCTCGTCGTGGGCCGTACGGGACGGGGCGGGTACACGGGCATGTACATCGGCTCGACGGTTCACGGACTGCTGCACCACGCCGCCTGCCCCGTGATCACCGTCCCCTCCGCCACGCGGTACGCGAGCGAGGGTGACGCCGTACCGGCCCGGAAGCCACGATCCCGTACGGCCGGCCGGTAGCCGCCGTACCGACCCGTGGGCGGGGGCTGCGCGGGACGTGCCCGGCATGGGCCGGTCGGGCCCTGGGGGACCGGGCCCTTTCGGCCCCGCCGACGGCCCCCTTCGGGCGCTGCGCGCCGCGTCGCTCCGGTGGGAAGGTGGAGAGAGGGAGCCGGACCGGGCTCCGTGTCCGACCCGTCCGTGGGGCGGCCCCCCTCGGGCCCGTGCACGAGGAGCAGGACGATGACCGGTGCGAAGGTGGAGCGCAGGCACAGCATTTTCCCGGACTTCAACGACTGGTTCAGCAGGGAGTTCCCGGGGCTGCCCGGCTGGCGCCCCGACTCCGCGGCCCACTCCATCCCGGTGGAGGTCACCCGCGGCGACGGCGTGTACGTGCTGCGGGCCGAGCTTCCCGGAATGGACCCGGACCAGGACATCACCATCACGGCCGACGGCGACCTGATCACGGTGAGCGCCGAGCACGGCGAGAGCACGGAGGACACCGAGCACTCGGAGTTCCGCTACGGCTCGTTCCGCCGGACCGTGCGCCTTCCGGACCGGGTTCCCGCCGAAGGTGTCGAAGCCTCCTACGCGGACGGCATCCTCACCGTCCGTGTCCCGATGCCGGACCAGGACACGCAGACGGCGCGGACCATCCCGGTGAAGCGGGCCGGCACCCCCGACGACGGTGACCGGCCCTGAGCCGCGAAGGTGCGCGCCATGACCGGGCACGGACGGCCGGGCCGACGGTTCGGCCCATCGGGCCGCGTCGACGGGCGGGCGGCCGTGGTGCTCGTCCTGACCCTGGCGCTGCTCTGCGGAGCGGTCGCCGCCTGGGCCCTGTGGAGCACCGCGGCCCGGGCGGACCGCGCCCGCGCGGAACACCTCCACCGGGTCACGGCCACCACCACCGGGCCCGCCGTCCCGACCGGGGACACCGTGCGGCCCGGCTCCGTGGCACCGGCGGTCTGGGCGTACCCCGGGCACGTCCGCCGGTCCGGAACCGTGGACGTGCCGCCCGGGACGCCCCGGGGCCGCGCCGTGCCGATCCGGGTGGACGCCGCCGGCGTACCCGTCCGGGCGCCGGACAGCGAGGCGGAACGTGTGCTGACCTCGTTCTCCGGCGGTGCCGCCGCGGCCGGTACGGCCGGGGCGGCGGTGGCCGGCGTTCTGATCCTGGTCCGACGGCGGGCCGAAGCCCGCGGTTTCGCCGCCCTCGAACGCGAGTGGGAGCAGGTGGAACCCGTATGGTCCGGCCGGCTCCGGCGGGGCAGCGGATCAGGGGCCGACGACGACTGCGACGGCTGACCGCGAGGAGCTGCCGGACGGACGGACCGGACGGTCACCCCACGGCGGCGCCGTCCTCGTGGCCGTGGGGGCCGTCCTCGCGGTGGAGCCGGTCGACGACCCCCACCACACCGTCGACGCTGTTGCAGAGCCTGAGGAGGACCGGCACGAGCCCGGGGCGCCGGACGCGGCCGCTGAGGATCACCCGGCCGTCCTCGACGTCCACGGACAGATCGGAGGGGCTCAGCCCGAGCGTGCGGGTGACCACGTCCTCGATGATCTCCTCCTGGATCGCCCGGTCCCTGCGCAGGAACAACTGGATGAGATCGCTGCGGCTCAGCACCCCCACGAGCTGCCCGGAGTCGTCGATCACCGGCAGACGCTTCACCCGGGACCGGTCCATCACCCGAGCGGCCCGCACCACACTCCACCCGGGCCGGGCGACCACCGCGGGACTCGACATGAGCGCTCCCGCGGTCTCGAGACCGGAACCGACGGCACGTGGGCGTACGAGATCGGCCTCGGAGACGACACCGAGCGGCCGGTTGGCCTCGTCCACCACGCAGACGGCGGTGATGTCGAACTCGTCCAGCAGCCGGGCGATCTCCTTGAAGCGCGTGTCCGGCACGACACTGACGACTGTCGGAGTCATCAGCTCGGCGACGCTTCGGTGCCTCATTGCCGCTCACCCTCCCGTGCTCGGTCCTGTCACGCCATCTCTCAGGATCCCCCGTGCCAATTGTCCGGTGGGAGGGCCGTCCGGCCCTCGGCGGGTCCCGGGCGCCCGGGGACGGCCTCCTCCCGGCGGTGCCGACGACGGCGTGGGGCACGGGCCCGAGCGGGCCCTTCTGGGGGCCGACCGGCCCATGCGCCCTCCTTCCGCGCGGCGGCAGCCTGACGGTGAAGCCCGCTGGACGAGGCCGCGGGCATCCGAGAAGGCGGCCGTCATGAAGGCTCTCGTGTACCACGGAACCGCCCATGTGGTCTGGCAGGACATACCGGAACCCGGCATCGAGGACGCGGCCGACGCGATCGTCCGGGTCGAAGCCGTCACCATCTGCGGCACCGACCTCCACATCGTCAAGGGGGACGTGCCGGAGCTCGAACCCGGTCGCGTCCTCGGGCACGAAGCGGTCGGCACCGTGGTGGAGACGGGCCGGGACGTCCGCACGGTGGCGCCGGGCGACCGCGTCCTGATCTCCTGCATCTCCCCCTGCGGGCGCTGCCGGTTCTGCCGCGAGCGCCGCTACGGGCAGTGCCGCGGCGGGGGAGGCTGGGTACTCGGGCATACGGCAGACGGGACGCAGGCCGAGTACGTCAGGGTGCCCTTCGCCGATCTTTCCGTCCATCCGCTCCCGCGCTCGGTCGACAGCGTCGACGCCGTGCTCCTCGCGGACGTCTTCCCCACCGCCTACGAGGTCGGGGTCCTCAATGGCGGCGTACGGCCGGGAGACACGGTCGTCGTGGTCGGCGCCGGACCCATCGGCCTCGCCGCGATCGTCACGGCACGCCTCTACAGTCCCGGCCGGATCGTGGCGGTCGACCTGGCGGAGCCCCGCCTCGCGACCGCCCGGCGGCTGGGCGCGGACGTCACCGCGACCGCGGGCGAGGAGCCCGAGCAACTGGTGGCCGATCTGACCGACGGCCTGGGCGCCGACGTCGTGATGGAGGCGGTGGGCGTCCCGGAAACCTTCGAGATGTGCGCACGTATGGCCCGGCCGGGCGGCCGGGTCGCCAATATCGGCGTCCACGGAAAGCCGGCGGCCCTGCACCTCGAAGATTTGTGGATCAAGGACATCACCATCACCACCGGCCTCGTCGACACGGTGTCGACACCCACCCTGCTGGGCATGATGGCGGCCGGACGACTGCCCACCGCGGATCTGGTGACCCACCGGTTCGCGCTCGGACAGATGGAGGAGGCGTACGACGTCTTCGGCCGCGCCGCCGAGACCGGGGCCATCAAGGTCGTGCTCGGCAGCCCGCGGCACACGGCCGTCCAGGCCGCCCGACCGGTGGGGCCCGGATGAGCGGCGGCCGCGCCCGCCGTCCGCCGCGGGGCGTCGTCCTAGACACCGACGGCGTACTGCTCGCCACCGCCGGTATCCACGCGGCGGCATGGAAGACCGCGTTCGACGCCTGCCTCGCCCAGTGGGCCCGGGGACGGGCCTGGAGGCCGTTCGACGCGGATGCCGACTACCACCGGTTCGTCGACGGGAAGTCCCGCTACGACGGGGCCGCGGCCTTCCTGGACGCCCGTGGCGTCTCCCTCCCCCCGGGGAGGGAGGATGCCCGCCCGGGCTGCGACACGGTCCGGGCCGTGGCGGCGCGCAAGGAACAGGAGTTCCAGCACGCCCTGCGGGCGAAGCCCGCGATTGCCTTCGGGGACGCCGGGCGGGCACTCGCAGCCCTGAACTCCCGCGACGTGCCGCGCGCGGCGGTGTCGGCATCCCGGCACGCCCGGACACTGCTCCGCGCGTCCGGGCTCGACCAGCTCCTGACCGCCGTCGTCGACGGCACGGACGCCGCCCGGCTCGGCCTCCCCGGGAAGCCGGACCCCGCACTGTTCCTGCGCGCCGCCGGGCTCATCGGCACCCGCCCCGAGGACGGCGCGGTCGTCGAGGACGCGCTCGCCGGAGTCGCGGCGGGCCGCCGGGGCGGCTTCGGGCTCGTCGTCGGCGTGGACCGCACCTTCGACCGGCACCGCACCGCACCGCTGCGGGAGCACGGAGCGGACCTCGTCGTCCCCGACCTCGCGGAGCTCGTGCGGGAAGTGTGGGGTGCGGGCCCATGACCTCCGCGTGGACCTGGCGCTACGACGCCTACGACCCGGCGCGCGAGCGGCTGGTGGAAGCGCTCTGCACACTCGGCAACGGCAGGTTCGCGACCCGCGGTTCCACTCCGGAGTGCGCCGCCGATTCCATCCACTACCCGGGCACCTACCTGGCCGGCTGCTACGACCGGCGCACCTCCCGTGTCGCCGGGAAGCAGGTCGAGAACGAAGACCTCGTCAACCTGCCGAACTGGACGCTGCTGCGCTACCGCTGCCTCCCGGACGGCCTTCCTCCCGGAGAGTGGCTCACCCCCGACTCCGCACAGCTGCGCCACTGCGACGTGGAGCTCGACCTGGGCCGGGGCGTCCTCACCCGGCACCTTCTCTTCCAGGACGCCGCGGGCCACGGGCTGCGCGTCAGCCATTTGCGGATCGTGCACATGGGAGACCCCGGGCTCGCGGCCCAGCTCACGACCTTCCACGCGTACGGGTGGAGCGGCGCGGTCGAGGTCGTGTCGGTGCTGGACGGTGCCGTCGCCAACACCGGAGTCGAGCGCTACCGGAACCTGGAGGGCTCCCACCTCACCGGCCATCGCAGCGGTTTCGAGTCGGACCGGACCGCTTTCCTCTCCTGCCGCACCAGGGACCCGGGCCATCTGATCGCCCTGGCCGTACGCACGGACACCAGCCCCGGGCGCCCCGGTCGCGCGCTTCCCACGCCCACCGGCACCATGCAGACGTACCGCCTGCCCCTCGGCCGGGGCCGGACGGCACGCGTGATGAAGACCATGGCCCTGCGCACCTCGATGGACCGCCCGCCGGGTGACCCCCTCGCGACGGCGGTGCGGACGGCCGCGCACGCCCCGGATCTCCCCGGGCTGCTGGCCACGCACCGGGCCGCCTGGCAACGGCTCTGGGCGGAGGGTGAGCTGAGTGTGCCCGGGGAAGCGGGCCGCATTCTCCGGCTGCACCTGTTCCACCTGCTGCAGACACTCTCCCCGCACACGACGGAACTCGACGTGGGCGTCCCCGCCCGGGGCCTGCACGGGGAGGCGTACCGGGGGCACGTCTTCTGGGACGAGCTCTTCGTCCTGCCCTACCTCGACCTCCACTTCCCCGAGGTGGCCAGGGCGCTGCTCATGTACCGCCACCGCCGCCTCCCGGCCGCCCGGGCGGCCGCCTGCCGCACCGGTCACCGGGGCGCCGCGTATCCCTGGCAGAGCGGAAGCTCCGGGGACGAGGAGACACAGGAGCTGCACCTCAATCCACGTTCCGGCCGTTGGCTTCCCGACCACTCCCGGCTCCAGAGACATGTCGGCTCGGCGGTCGCGTACAACGTCTGGAAGTACGCGCAGGCCACCGGCGACCGCGGATTCCTGTACGCCGAGGGGGCCGAGATCCTGCTGGAGGTCGCCCGGTACTGGGCCGGTTCGGCGGTTCTCGACAAGGAGCTGGGCCGGTACCGCATCCGCGGGGTGGTGGGCCCCGACGAGTACCACGACGCCTACCCGGGGGCGACGGCTCCGGGTATCGACGACAACGCCTACACGAACGTGACGGCCGCCTGGGTCCTCGCCCGCGGTCTCGACCTGCTGGACGAACTGCCCGCCGCGCGACTGGCGGAGATGCGTGAGCGGCTCGTGCTCGACGACGGCGAGCTCGACCGCTGGGCCGACGTGTCACGCCGCCTCCATGTGCCCTTCCACCAGGGCGTCGTGAGCCAGTTCGACGGGTATGGCGAGCTGGCGGAGCTCGACTGGGAGGGGTACCGGGCCCGCTACGGGAACATCCGTCGGCTCGACCGGATCCTGGAGGCCGAGGGCGACACCGTCAATCGCTACCAGGCATCGAAACAGGCCGACACCCTGATGCTCGGCTACCTCTTCCGGCCCGAGGAGCTGGCCGGGCTGTTCGCCCGGCTCGGGTACCGGCTCGACGACGAGACCTGGCGCGCCACCGTCGACTACCACCTGAGGCGCACCAGTCACGGTTCGACCCTCAGCAGCCTCGTCCACGGCTGGGTGCTGGCCCGCGAGAAGGGGGCGGACGCCTGGCGGTACTGCGAGGAGGCGCTGGTCGCCGACGTGGCGGACGTACAGGGTGGTACGACCGGTGAGGGCATCCACCTCGGGGCGATGGCCGGCACGATCGACCTGGTCGAGCGCGGGATCACCGGTCTGGAGGCGGGGCCGGAGGGGCTGCGGGTGGCGCCGGTGGCCTTGCGCGAGCTTCCCCGGTTCGCGTTCACCCTCTGCTGCGGCGGGCACCGCGGAGTGCGCCTGCGGATGCTCCCCGGCCGCCTGGGCGTACGGGTCCCCGCGTCGCCGCGGGGGCCGCTCGCCGTGATTCTGCCCGAAGGGCGAAGGCGCACCGTGGCGCCGGGGGAGGAGCGGTGGTTCCGGCTGCGGCGCCCCGTCCTGTGACTACGGACCGCGACCGGCGGCCCGGACGGAATGCAGGGCGAGGGGAAGCGCCCTTCGGAGCCCGGGCGGCCGGGGGCGGCGGGCCGCCGCGGGCCGCGCCCGTTTCCCCGTGACCAGCTCTTTTGGACTCCGAGGAGCGTCGCGCCGAGGCCCGTCCGGACCGCACCGCAGGAACGGCCGGAACATCCGGACTACCGTGAAAGCGGATGCGACGGGTGCCGGGCGTGCCGACGCGACGGAGGTTTCGATGGGCCGGGAAGACGACGGGTCCGCGGACACACGGATGCCCCGGCTCCGGCTCGACGAGCTGCTCGACGAGCTCAAGGTCCGCATCGACGAGGTGCGCGGCACCAGGGACCGGCTGAACGGGTTGCTCGAAGCCGTCATGTCCGTCGGCCGTGAGCTCGACCTGCCGCAGGTACTGCGCGGCATCGTCGAGGCCGCGGTGTCCCTCGTCGACGCCGAGTACGGAGCGCTGGGCGTCATCGGCGAGGACCGCAAGCTCTCCGAGTTCCTCCCCATCGGCATCGACGAGGACCTGCGCCGGAGGATCGGGGCGCTGCCGTCCGGGCACGGGATCCTCGGCGAGCTGATCCGCAACCCGGTGCCCCTGCGCCTGCCCGAGCTGTCGGAACACTCCGCCTCGTACGGGTTCCCGGACCACCATCCGCCGATGCACTCGTTCCTCGGCGTTCCCGTCCGTGTGCGCGACGAGGTCTTCGGCAACCTCTACCTCACGGAGAAGCGCGGCGGGTCGGAGTTCGACGCCGAGGACGAGGCCGTCGTCACCACCCTGGCCGGTGCCGCGGGCATCGCGATCGAGAACGCGCGGCTGTACGAGGAGGGCAGACGACGGCAGCGGTGGCTCGCCGCGGGTTCCGACTTCACCAGTGCCCTGCTCTCCGGTACGGGGGAGGCCGAGGCCCTGGACGGGATGCTGAAGCAGGTGGTGGACATCGCCGACGCCGACGTGGGGCTCTTCCACCCGATGGGCGCGGTGGGGGAGCTGCGGGGTTCACTGGTGTGGGGCGAGGGCGCCGACGCCCGCCGGGGCGTCGTGCCGCCGAACGCCGACGGCACCCTGGCCGCCGTGGCCCTGGCGGAGCGGGACGGCCTGGTCACGGTGGCGGACGCCGGGAGCGACGAGCGGCTTGCCGCGGGGACCGGACGCTGGCGGGGGTTCGGCCCGGCGGTCGCGGTCAGGGTGGGTACCAAGGAGCGGCTGAGCGGTGTGCTGGTCCTCGCCCGGCGCAGCGGACGGGCGCCCTTCACAGGCGCCGAGACCGCCGTGCTTCCCGGCTTCGCGGGGCAGGCGGCCGTGGCCCTCGAACTGGCCGCCCACCGCCGGGACGCCGAGCAGGTGAGCCTTCTGGAGGACCGTGACCGGATCGCCCGTGACCTGCACGACCTGGCCATCCAACGCCTCTTCGCCACCGGCATGACCCTGCAGAGCGCCCGGCGGTTCGTCGAGCACCCGGAGGCGGTGGAGCGGCTGACCCGGGCGATCGACGACCTGGACGCCACCATCAAGATCATCCGGGCGACCATCTTCGGCCTCCGGGAGCACGACGCCCCCGGCACCACGCCGAAGCTCAGGAGCCGCATCGTCGCGGTCGCCGACAAGGCGGCGCCGGCCCTCGGCTTCGCCCCCGCACTGCGTATGGAGGGGCTGCTGGACACGGACGTGCCGGTGGAGGTCGCCGACGACGTCGTCGCGGTGATCGGCGAAGCGCTCACCAATGTGGCCCGGCACGCCCATGCGGGTCAGGCCGACGTCGTCGTCGTCGCGGAGGACGGAATCCTGGCAGTGACGGTGGGCGACGACGGGGTGGGTATCCCCCGGGACCGGGACGACCGAGGTCTGCGCAACCTCGCCGAACGGGCGGAGCGCCTCGGGGGTTCGCTCTCCGTCCGCCCGGCGGCGCCCCGGGGCGGCACAGTGGTCGAATGGCGCGTCCCCCTGAGGCCGCAGGACGGACCCTGACATTCCTCAACGTCCATCGGTGCCGTGCTCGTGCGCCTGTGCGGCGATCACGGCCGCCTGCACCCTGCGTTCCACACCCAGCTTTCCCAGCATCCGCGAGATGTGGTTCTTGACCGTCTTCTCCGACAGATAGAGCCGCTTGGCGATCTGCCGGTTGGTGAGTCCTTCGCCGATGAGGCCGAGGACCGATCTCTCGCGTTCGGACAGGGCCGCCAGACGTTCGTCCTCCGACGGCCTCGCCGCTCCGGGGCTCCTCAGCGAGCGCATGAGCCGGGCCGTGGTCGCCGGATCGAGCATCGACTGCCCGGTCGCCACGGTCCGGACCGCCGCCACGAGGTCGGACCCCTTGATCTGCTTGAGGACGTACCCCGCCGCCCCCGCCATGATCGCGTCCAGGAGCGCCTCCTCGTCGTCGAACGAGGTCAGCATCAGGCACGCCAGATCCGGCATCCGTGAGCGCAGTTCCCGGCACACGGTGATCCCGTCGCCGTCGGGCAGCCGCACGTCGAGGACGGCCACGTCCGGCCGCAGGGCGGGACCCCTGGCCAGGGCCTGGTCCGCGGTGGACGCCTCACCGACGACCCGCAGGCCGGGCTCGTCGTCGATCAGGTCACGCAGCCCCCGGCGGACCACCTCGTGGTCGTCCACGAGGAAGACCAGGGTGGGAGCGCTGGCTGCCGGAAGATCGGTCATGGCGATTCCCGCCGTCGACGGTTGCGTACCCGCCCCCACAGGAATTGTCCGTCATGAAGCGCCCGCGCGGGCACCGGGGCCGCCCGCCGCGGCGCTCCCCGGCGCCCCGGACGGGGGCTCCGGGGGTCCGCCCCTGAGCACCGGCACCGTGGTGACGGCGTGCCGGACCGCGGCTCACACCGCGTGCACGAGCCGGCCGCCCACGTACGTCCGCTCCACCCGCGCCTGCGCGATCTCCTCGGCGGGCGCGGTGAGGATGTCCCGGTCGAGGACCACCAGGTCGGCGAGGTGTCCGGCGCGCAGACTGCCCGCGTCGTCCAGTCCGTTCACATGGGCGCTGCCCGCGGTGTAGGCGGCGATCGCGGACTGGACGTCGATCCGCTGCTCGGGCAGGAAGACCCGGTCGTCGGTGATGCCGGGCTCCTTGCGGTTCACCGCCACGTGAATGCCCTCCAGCGGCGCCGGGCTGCTCACCGGCCAGTCGCTGCCCGCCGCCAGGGTCGCCCCGGCCCGCAGCAGATCGCCGAACGGGTACTGCCAGGAGGCGCGTTCGGGCCCGAGGAACGGGATGGTCAGCTCGTCCATCTGCGGCTCGTGGGCGGCCCACAGCGGCTGGATGTTGGCGATCGCCCCGAGCCGGGCGAACCTGGGCACGTCCTCGGGGTGGACGACCTGGAGATGGGCCAGGTGGTGGCGGTTGCCGCGACGGCCGTTCGCGGCGACCGCCGCCTCCACGGCGTCGAGCGCCTCACGCACGGCGCGGTCGCCCAGCGCGTGGAAGTGGACCTGGAAATCGAGCGCGTCCAGCTTCGTGACGTACTCCCGCAGCGCGGCGGGATCGACGAAGCTGAGACCGCTGTTGGCGGTGGCGCAGCCGCAGCCGTCGAGATACGGGGCGGTCATCGCGGCCGTGAAGTTCTCCGCGATCCCGTCCTGCATGATCTTCACCGAGGTCGCCCGGAACCGCCCGTGGCACAGTTGCCCGCGCAGCGCGGCCAGCCGCTCGACCTGCTCCGCGCCCTGCTCCCGGTCCCACCACAGCGCACCGGTCACCCGGGCGGTGAGCGAGCCGTCGCGGGCCGCCGCCAGATAGGCGTCCGAGGGGTCCGGCTTGTCGCCCAGCGCCCCGAGCAGCGCGTCCTGCCAGCCGGTGATGCCCAGGGAGTGCAGCATCTCCTGCGCGCGCAGCAGCCCGTCGAGCCGCTCCCGCGCGGTGCCCGGCGGCACCAGGCGGGCCACCAGGGCGACCGCGCCCTCCTGGAGCATCCCGGCCGGTGAGCCGTCCGGCTCGCGCTCGATCCGCCCGTCGGCCGGGTCGGGGGTGTCCGCGGTGATCCCGGCCAGCTCCAGTGCGCGGCTGTTGGCCCAGGCGCCGTGGTGGTCGCGGTTCGACAGCAGTACCGGCCGGTCCGGGACGACCCGGTCCAGCAACTGCCGGGTGGGCATCCCGCCCTCGAAGCTCTCCAGGGACCAGCCGCCCCCGGTGATCCACTCGCGCTCCGGGTGGGCCTGCGCGTAGGCCCCGATCAGCCTCAGGTAGTCGGCGGCCCCGACGGTCGAGGTCAGATCGCACTCGGCCATCTCGACCCCGCCGTTCACGGCGTGGATGTGGGCGTCCTGGAAGCCCGGCAGCAGGAGCCTGCCCGCCAGGTCCACGACCTCGGTGCCGGGGCCGATGAGATCGCGCACCTCGTCGTGGCCGACGGCGGTGATCCGATCGCCGGTCACGGCGAGCGAGGACGCCCGGCTGCGGGCCGGGTCCGCGGTGAAGACGGGTCCGCCGGTGAAGACCAGATCGGCTGCGCTCATGGGCTGCTCCAGAACGGGTGGGACGGTGCTCGGCACGTGGCGGCGCACGTCGGGGGGAAGCGGTCGGCGCCATCGAACAAGAGAGACGGTTCACACGTCAATGGTGTTGACGTAAGGTCTGCCCATGGCAGACCGGGTGGTTCCCGAAGGCCGACGGCAGCGCCGCAGGCCCACCAAGCAGGGCGCGGTGCTCTCCGAGGAGCTGATCGTGCGGACCGCGCTGAACCTGATCGAGCAGCGAGGCGCCGAGGCGCTCTCCGTGCGCCGCCTGGGAGCCGCCCTGGGCGCCGACCCCAGTGCGCTCTACCGCTACTTCCGCAACACCGACGACCTGCTGCTCGCCGTCGCCGACGAGCTGATCGGCCGCGCCCAGCAGGGCTGGGCCGTGACCGGCTGCTGGCGGACCGACCTGCGCGCCATCGGTCTGCGGATCCATGACTCGTACCGGGCGAACCCCCAGGCCGCGATCCTCGCCGCGCACCGCACCACCGGCCGCCCGCACGAGATGCGGGCGGTCGAGACGATCCTGGGCGTGCTGCGGCAGGCCGGCTTTCCGGACGCGCTCGCGGTACGGATCTACCACGCCTTCGTCGACCAGGCCCTGGCCTTCGCGGCCCAGGACGCCGCGGCCCTCGCCCTGCCACCGGCCGCCCGGGCGGCCGACGCCGAGGTCTGGCAGGAGGCGTACGGCAGGCTGAGTGCCGACACCCACCCGCACATCGCCGCCGCCTTCCCGCTGCTCGCCGCCGACATGCGGGTCAGCGGCTACCCCTTCGCGCTGGAGCTGATGCTCGACGCGGTGGCGGCGCTCGGACCCGTGGCCGGGGAGGAGCGCAGGAAGAGCGGCTGAGCACGCCGATGAGGACGGCGAGGTCGGCGGCTTTGGCCGGGTCGTCCGCGTAACGGGTGGTCCGCGTAACGGGTGGTCCGTGGCGGACCGGCCTCGGGGAGGGCGACACCTTCACGGGTCAGGACGTGCACCAGGGCCGGCAGGGCCGCGCGGGCGTCCGGTTGCCGTAGCCCCGCCCGACGGCCGCCGGTCCGGCCGGCTTGCCGTCGGCCCGCTCCGGCCGGCGTCAGCCCGGCCCGACCGCCGGATCCGGCGTCACCAGGGCCTCCACCGCATCGGTGAGTGAACCCCGGCGCGTGCACGGCGCGCAGGCGGTCGGCGCCGGTACCGGGCCGTCGAGCGCGGGACCGATGTGGCCCGGCAACGACGGCACCAGGTCGCCGGCCGGGACAGCAGGCCGGTGCGCGGGTCCATCACCGCACCGCGCAGCCCGTCCCGGGCCGCCCGCAGCGGTTCGGCGGAGATCCCGGGGCCGGGGTCACCGCGCTCGACGGCCCGGAGACCGGTCACCGTCGACGCCCGCACCAGCACGGCCGGCAAGGCGCTCTCCTCCTGGTACCGGCCCGGCTCCCGGGAGACCGGATCGCCCATGTCCGCCGCGGTCCCACGCACCACCTCCCCGGCGTGCGGCACGACTTCACGGGTGCCGGGGTCGACGAGAAAGTACTCCTCCTCGACACCCATGAGGGGTACCGAAGGAGGTAATCCGCTCGAAGCGGCCATGACGGTCATGCCCGGGGAGCCCCCGCACCCGGCAATGGCCCCTCGGGGCCCCGCGCCGCCACGACGGGCGATGTCGGTGGCCGCACGTATCCTGCGCATACGCATGTCGTCGAGCGGGAGGTACGGACATGAGCGACACGGAACCGGTGCGCGACACCGCTGCGCCGCGATGCCGCGTCCCCGCCATACTGGACGGGCCGGGGAGGGCGCGGGTACAGGCGTAGCGACGGGGGCGACAGCAGGCGATGGCGGACACCAGGCTGATCCAGAGCCGGTACCGGCTGCTCGAACGGATCGGGCGCGGCGGCATGGGCGAGGTGTGGCGTGCCCAGGACGAGTCGCTGGGGCGGCATGTCGCCGTCAAGTGCCTCAAGCCGATGGGGTCCCAGCACGACCAGTCGTTCACCAGTGTCCTGCGCGAGCGCTTCCGCCGCGAGGCCCGGGTCGCCGCCTCGCTCCAGCACCGCGGCGTCACCGTCGTCCATGACTTCGGCGAGTACGAAGGCGTCCTCTATCTGGTGATGGAGCTGCTGGACGGTCGCAACCTCAGCCAGCTCCTGGACGACAACAAGCAGACCCCGCTGCCGGTGGACGACGTCGTCGACATCGCCGAACAGGTCGCCGACGCTCTCGGCTACACCCACCGGCAGGGCATCGTGCACCGCGACCTCAAGCCCGCCAACATCATGCGGCTGACCGACGGCACGGTGAAGATCTGCGACTTCGGCATCGCCAGGCTCGGCCACGACATCGGCTTCACCTCCCGCCTCACCGGCACCGGCACCGGCATCGCCATGGGCACCCCGCACTACATGTCGCCCGAGCAGATCAGCGGCGGCCAGGTCGATCACCGCAGCGACCTCTACTCACTGGGCTGCGTGCTCTACGAGATCGCCACCGGGGCACCGCCGTTCGACCTCGACGACGCCTGGGCCGTTCTGGTCGGGCACCGCGACACCCAGCCCCGGCCGCTGCGCACCCACCGGGCCGACCTCCCCGGCTTCTTCGACCGCGTGGTGCTGGAACTCCTGGCCAAGACCCCCGACGAGCGGCCCGCCGACGCCGGCGACCTGCGCCACCGGATCGCCGTCGGCCGCACGGGCGAACAACCGCACCTGCCACCCACCGGGCACCTGCCGCAGACCGGCCCGGTGCCGCTCGCGCCGCCGGTGCCCGTGCCCCACCCCGCACGGCAACTGCCGGGCTGGGCCCGCGACATGACCGGCGGGCACCCGGCGACCGGCCGCCGCCCCGGAGCCGTGCCCGGCCACTTCACCGGCCTCACCGGCGAGTGGACCACCGGCCCGCGCACCCCGGCCGACGGCCTTCCGCCGCTCCGCATCGAACGCCCGGCCCCCTCGCCGGAGCTGCTCTCCGTTCTCGCCGGCCGCCACGACGCGGGGCTCGACCTGGGGCGGCTCGGCCACTGGGAGGAGGCCGGTGAGGTGCACCGGGCGGTCGCAGCCGAGCGCGAGCACGCACTCGGCCCCGACCACCCCGACACCCTCGCCAGCCGGTACGAGATCGGCTTCTCCCTCAGCCGCACCGGCCGCGCCACGGACGCCCTGCGCGAGTTCGACCGCGTCGCCAAGGGCCGCGAGCGAGCCCTGGGCCCCGACCACCCCGACACCCTCGCCGCCAGGCAGGAGGGCGCGTACGTGCTGGGCAGGCTCGGCCGCCACTTCGAGGCCCATCAGGTGTACGCCGAGGTGCTCGCGTCCCGGGAACGGACGACGGGCCCCGATCACCCCGACACCCTGCGCTGCCGCCACAACCTCGCCTTCAACCTGGGCAGGCTGGGCCGCCTGGAGGACTCGTACCGGATGGCCAGGGAGGTGGTGGCGGCCCGCACCCGGCTGCTCGGTGCCGACCACCCCGACACCCTGGTGACGCTCTACGAAGTGGCGTACACCCTGGGCCGGCTGGGGCGCTGGACGGAGGCACTCCAGGCCTACCGGGAGGTGGCCCGGGCCCGGGCCAGGTCGCTCGGTGCCGACCACCCCGACACCCTCGCCGCCCGCTACGAAGTCGGCATCGGCCTGGGCAGACTGGGCCGCAGCGCGGAGGCCCTGGAGCTCTACCGCACCCTGGTGGCGGACCGGACCAGGGCCGGCGGGCCCGAGGACCCCGAGACGCTCCGCGCCCGCCACGGCGTCGGCGTCAACCTCGGGCGGCTGGCCCGCTGGGAGGAGGCGCTCACCGAAGCGCGGGACGTGTGCGCGATCCGCGAACGCGTGCTGGGCGCCGACGACGCCGACACCCTGGTCAGCCACCGCGAGGTCGCGGTCTGCCTCGGCTGGCTCGGCCGCTGGTCCGAGGCCCTCACCGGCTACCGCACGGTCGCCGAGGCCCGCGAACGGCTCCTGGGGGCCGGTCACCCCGACGCGCTGGCCGCCCGCAACGACGAGGCGCACTGCCTGGAGCAGCTCGGCCGCGGCCCGGAGGCCGTCGAGCTGTACCGCCAGGTGGCGGCCCTGCGCCGCAACCGCCAGATGTCCCCGGGGTGACCCCGCCCGCCCCGCCCTCTGGCCGACGGCGATCGCACCGTGCTACGAAGGGCCATGCCCGCACCCGACAGCTATGACGCAGTGATCGTGGGCGGCGGCCACAACGGACTGGTCGCCGCCGCCTACCTCGCCCGTGCCGGACTGTCGGTCCTGGTCCTGGAGCGCCTGGCCGCCACCGGCGGGGCCGCCGTCTCCACCCGCCCCTTCGCCGGGACCGACGCCCGTCTGTCGCGCTACTCGTACCTCGTCTCCCTGCTCCCGCCGAAGATCGTCCAGGACCTCGGACTCGACTTCGCGACCAGGAAACGGACCGTCTCCTCCTACACCCCCACCGTGCGCGGCGGCCGGGCCACCGGACTGCTCGTGGGAGCCGGACGGACCCGGGAGTCCTTCGCCGCGCTCACCGGCTCCGACCGGGAGTACGCGGCGTGGCAGCGCTTCTACGGCATGACGCGGCACGTCGCCGGACGGGTCTTCCCCACCCTCACCGAACCCCTGCCGGACCGGGCCGCCCTGCGCGAGCGGATCGGCGACCCGGAGGCCTGGCGGACCCTTTTCGAAGAGCCCATCGGGGTCGCGGTCGAGCGGAATTTCACCGAC
The DNA here is from genome assembly GCF_042262625.1 of Streptomyces sp. NPDC056347. Taxonomy (NCBI): domain Bacteria; kingdom Bacillati; phylum Actinomycetota; class Actinomycetes; order Kitasatosporales; family Streptomycetaceae; genus Streptomyces; species Streptomyces sp. NPDC056347. Next base: position 26,908 of record NZ_JBHJQP010000076.1, read on the forward strand.
GACCTGGTCCGCGGCGTCGTCCTCACCGACGCGCTGATCGGTACCTTCGCCGACGCCCACGACCCCTCGTTGCTCCAGAACCGCTGCTTCCTCTACCACGTGATCGGCGGTGGCACCGGCGACTGGGACGTCCCCGTCGGCGGTATGGGCGCGCTCACCGACTCCCTCACCCGCGCCGCCCGCGAGGCCGGGGCGGAGATCCGCGTACGGCACGAGGCGACCCGGATCGAGACCGACGGGCGGCGGGCCGAGGTCACCGTCCGCTCACCCCGGGCGGAAACCGTCGTCGCGGCCCGCACCGTACTTGTCAACGCTTCCCCGCAGGAGCTCGCCGGGCTCCTGGGCGAGGAGCCGCCCGCCCCGGCCGAGGGCGCCCAGCTGAAGGTCAACATGCTGCTGACCCGGCTGCCCCGGCTGAAGGACCGGTCCGTCGACCCGCGCGAGGCGTTCGCCGGAACGCTCCACATCGCCGAGGGCTACGGGCAGCTCGCCGACGCCTACCGGGACGCCGCGGCCGGGAGGCTGCCCGCCGCCCCACCGTCCGAGATCTACTGCCACTCGCTGACCGACCCGTCGATCCTCGGCCCGGACCTGGCGGCCCGCGGCTACCAGACCCTCACCCTGTTCGGCCTGCACACCCCCGCCCGGCTCTTCGCCGCCGACAACACGGCGACCCGTACCGAGCTGCTGGCGGCGACACTCGCCCAGCTCGACGCACACCTCGACGAGCCGGTCACCGGCTGCCTGGCCCGGGACGCGGACGGCGAGCCGTGCATCGAGGCGAAGAGCCCGCTCGACCTGGAACGGGAACTGCGGCTGCCCGGCGGCCACATCTTCCACCGCGACCTCTCCTTCCCCTACGCCACCGAGGCGGCCGGCCGCTGGGGGGTGGAGACCGCGCACGCCAATGTGCTGCTCTGCGGGGCCGGTGCGGTGCGCGGCGGCGGGGTCAGCGGGGTGCCCGGCCACAACGCCGCGATGGCGGCACTGGGCCGGTGACCCTCCTGACCTCGCGTACGACGACGGCGCAGCGGACCCTCCACCGCTCGGCCGACGTCACGGCCGACCACTCCTGCTGGCCCGCCCGCCGACGGCCCCGTGCCGGACGCGCCCTCCGCCCCGGGCTCAGCGGCGATTGACGCGGTACACGTCCCTGACACAGAGGTTGAGAAGTGTGGTCGCCGCGATGACACCGGCACAGACCAGCAGTACGGTCCGGCCGGCCCAGGCGTGCGCGGCGAGCGCGGTGATCAGATAGCCGAGCGGGATGGCGAGCCGTTCCCCGACACCGTTGAACGCGCTCATCCGGCCCATCTCCCCCTGAGGGACGTGCTGTTGGAGCGCCGTGTTCCAGGCCACGACGGCGACGTCCAGCCCGATGCCCGCGAGCGCGGCGGCCGCCATCACCCAGGGCAGGCCCAGTCCGAGGGCCAGTGCGGCCAGGGGCAGGCAGAGTCCGGCGCCGGTGGCCACGGCGACGGCCAGCAGCCGGTACGGCTTCCAGCGCAGGCACAGCACCGTCCCCGCCAGCAGCCCGGACGCGAACGCGCCCTGGACGAGCCCCCAGGACCGTGCCCCCGAGTAGTGCTCGGCCGTGACCAGAGGGCCCAGGAGCTGGTACCCGGCCAGCCACGCGGCGACCACCACCGTGCCCGCGGCGGTGTACGTCCACAGCCAGACGCGGGACCGGAACCCGGCCCAGCCCGCCCGCAGGTCGGCGAGTGCGCCTCCCGCCCTCGCGACCGGTGCGTCAAGCCGCAGACCGAGCAGCAGCAGGGCCGCGACCAGAAAGCTGAGCGCGTCCCACGACAGGGCCCAGCCCGGCCCGCCCATCGCGACGATCAGCCCCGCGGCCACCGGCCCGAGCACCTTGACGGTGTTGTTCGGAAGCCGGACCAGCGCATTGGCCCGCAGCAGCTGATTTGCCGGGACGAGCTGCCCCACCACGCCCGCCGCGGCCGGTGCGGTGAAGGCGGCGGCGACTCCGGACGCGAAGCCGCACCCGGCGATCGACGCGGTCGTCGCGTGGTGCGTGGCCACCAGCATCGCGAGGGCTCCCTGCGCGAGCCCGGCCAGGAGATTGCCCAGGAACAGAATCCGGCTGCGCGAGAACCGGTCCGCGAGCACCCCGCCCGCGAGGGTGAAGACGATGGTCGGCACGGAGTTCGTGGCCAGGACGACACCGAGGGACCCCGCCCCGCCGCCCTGTCCGAGCACCGCGTAGGCCAGCGCGAGAGGGGCCATCGCCGAACCGGTGGCGGAGACGAGATTGGCGAGCAGGAACCGCCGGAAGGCGGGAACCCGCAAGGGAGTCGGGACGGCTGTCGCTGCCGCGGCCGGTGCGGTCACGCGGCACCGTCCTGGGAGGTACCGGTCCGGTCCAGCTCCTCGCCGATCGCCGCCCGCAGCGTGTCGTGCCGGGGACCGAGAGCGTGGCGGCCGTCGGTCCACCGGCCATGCGGGTGGAGCCGGACTGGACGGGTGACCAGCTCGGCGGGCTCCCAGTCGTAGCGGGGCCACACGTGGGCGTGCAGGAAACCGTCGGTGTTGCCGAGGATCTCGAGGTTGACCCGGCGGAACGCGGGGTCGGCCCGGAGGCAGGCGCGCTCCACGGCCTCGCCGAGCCGGTCCATGTCGGAGAGGAAGGCCAGCCGTTTCGCCCTCGGAAGGTCCGAGAGACGGTGCACCCGGGGTTCGTCCACGAGGAGCACCGAGTACCGGGGCAGGAACTGCAGGTCCCCGATCGCGGCGAACCCCGCGTCCAGGCGGCGTACGACGGTCGGGTTCTCGCCCCGCAGGGCACTGGCTATGCGGTTGTTCCGCCAGTGGGAGGTCATCGCGGGAACCTATCGTGATCCGGCTGGAACACCCCACGTCACAGACGTTGTTCGGCCAGTTCCAGCCAGCGTTCCACCTGCTCCGGAGGGAAGTGCCGGATGGCCCAGTCGGTCATCCGCAGACTCATATGGGCCCAGCTGGGGCGCAGTACGTCCTCGGGCAGGGCGTCCAGGAGGCTGTCGAGGCGACGGACGACGTCCTGGGGCTGTCCCTCCGCGTCCTTCGCGTGCAGGCCGAAGCGGAGGGTCACCAGGTCGAAGCGGTGGTCTCCCCGTCCGGCGCCGTCCCAGTCGATGACCCCGGTGACGGTGCCGTCCACGGCGAGCAGGTTGCCGTGATGGAAGTCCTGGTGCACCACGTCGTCCCCGGCCAGCCGCGGGGGGTGGGCGGCGCCGGCCGACCTGATGCGCTCCTCCAGGGCCGCGCCGCGCGCGCTGTGCCGGCGCAGCGGCTCGTGGAGGCAGTAGCCCGGGCCGTCCTCCAGCAGGTGGAGGTGCACCTGCGGGATGTCGGCGCGCCCGGCGAGCAGCCCCGCCTGTGCGGCGTTGAGGGCGAGTGCCCGGTCCAGCCCGTCGTGGTCCAGGGCGTCCGGCGGGGCACCCGGCAGAAGCTGCTGGACCAGCACCACCGCACCGTCCACCTGGAGCGCCAGCTCCGTCGCGGGGCAGGGATACCCCCGCTCGTGCAGCACCTCGCACACCGCCAGCGGGCCCGCCCGCAACTCGTCGAGCCGGGCGCCCGGCCGCCACTTCAGTACGGACAGGCGGCCGTCGGCCCGGCGGACGTACGCGGCCCCCACCTGGCCGCCGGGGCAGGAGCCCTCGACGGTCAGCCGTTCGCCCGTCGCGTGGTACACGGCGGCCGTCAGCCGGTCGGGGTCGAGGCGTTCGGCGCGCGTCCAGCTCTGCGGTGATGCGGTCATCGGGACATTCTGCCGGTCTCCCGCCGGAAGGAATCCCGGAGTGCGTGCCGAGGCCGGGGCCGATGGCCGAATCCCCGGCGGCCGCGCCGCGCCGGGCAGGCGCGGCGTCGACGCCGAAGGCCGTTCTCCTGCGCCGGACGAGTCGGGCGGCCTCCTGCCAAAAAATTGGATCACGCAATCTCTATACCCCAGGGGGGTATGTGGGCTATGGTGGGCGTCAGAAAGCGGGAGACGCCAAAAGGCGCAGCACACCAGGGAGTTGCCATGAACGACCACGCCGACCACAGCCAGACCGGCCACGAGGGCCACAACGCTCACGCGACTCACGGCGGTCACGGGGGCCACGAGGGTCACCACGGCCATGGTGCTCACAGCGGTCACGGCGGAGCCCGGCCCGGCGGGCTGTCGGTCTCCGAGCACGGGTACACCCTCGAACTCGACTCGACACTCTTCACCGCCGGTGTGCGGCAGATCGGCTTCAGGGTGATCGGCCCCGACGGGGCCGCGGTGACCGAGTTCCTCCCGGAGCACGAGAAGGAGCTGCACTTCATCGCCGTCCGGCGTGACACGTCCGGATTCCAGCACGTGCACCCGGTGCGGGACGAGAAGGGCACCTGGAGCACCGAACTGGCCCTGGAGGCGGGGGACTGGCGATTCTTCGCCGACATCCACCCAGCCGGCCACGACGGCACCATGACACTGGGCATAGACGCCGCGGTCACCGGGCCGTACGACCCGCGACCGCTGCCCGAGGCCACCGGAATCGCGCGGATCGACGAGTACGCCGTCATGCTCGACGGAGCGCTCCTGCCCGGCGAGGCGAGCGAACTGACCCTCACCGTCAGCCGGAACGGCCGCCCCGTCACGGACCTCCAGCCCTACCTGGCGGCGTACGGACACCTGGTGGCGCTGCGCGTCGGCGACCTGGGCTACCTCCACGTACACCCGGACGGCGCGCCCGGCGACGGTGTCACCGCGCCGGGGCCCGAGATCTCCTTCATGGCGGTCGCGCCCACGGCGGGCACCTACCGCCTGTACCTGGACTTCCGGCACGACGGCGTCGTCCGCACCGCCGAGTTCACCGTGCACACGACCGAGGCGAAGGCGCACCAGGGCCACGCGCACCACGCTCCGTCGGAACACGGCGGCCATGCACACCACTGACCACGCGAACACATCCCACACCGAGGGAGGCGACATGCCCCGCCTGACCCGACTCACGCCCGACACGGCGGTCGGTGCCTCGCGCGACCTCCTCGCGGATCTGGTCACCCGTCACGGCCGGGTCGGGGACATGGTCTCCACGATGGCGCACTCGCCGGCCGTGCTCGGCGGCTACCTCCAGCTCAGCCGGGCCATGGGACGGGCCAAACTCGACCGCAGGATCAGCGAACGGATCTCGATCGCCGTCCAGGCCCAGCAGGGCTGCCGGCTCTGCCTCGACGCGCACACCGGTGCGGCCCGCGCCCTGGGCGTGGACGAGGAGGAGATCGAGCGGGCCCACGCGGGCACCTCGGCCGATCCCGCGACAGCGGCGATCATCACCCTCGCCCTCCAGGTCTACCGCGAGCCGGCATCGATCACCGACGAACAGATCACCGCACTGCGCACACACGGATACAGCGACCGCGTGATCGCCGACGTCGTCGGTGTGGTCGCGCTCAACGTCCTCACCGGCGCCTTCAATCTCCTCGCCGGACTCACACCGGGAAGTGACACCGGTGCGTAGCGAAATCCCCGCCTGTAACCGCGGGGCACGTCCCCCGCCCCGGGGTCGTGCCCCGCCGCATGGACACGGAAGGAACCCGTCATGCGTCTGTTCTCCGTCCGCGACTACCGCCACCTGTTCGGAGCCCAGGTCATCGCCCTGTTCGGCACCGGGCTGACGACCGTGGCCCTCGGGCTGCTCGCCTACGATCTCGCCGGGCCGCGAGCCGGAATGGTCCTCGGCACCGCCCTGACCATCAAGATGGTCATGTACGTGATCATCGCCCCACTGGCCGCCGCGTACATCGACCGGCTTCCCAGACGGACCCTCCTGGTGCTCCTCGACGTGATCCGCGGCGGAGTGGTCCTGGCGCTGCCCCTGGTCACCGAGGTCTGGCACGTCTACCTGCTGATCGGCCTGCTCCAGGCGGCTTCGGCGGCCTTCACCCCGACGTTCCAGGCCGTCATCCCCGACATCGTCCCGGACGAGGCCGCCTACACGCGGGCCCTGTCCGCCTCCCAGGTCGCCTCCACCATGGAGAGCCTGCTCAGCCCCGTACTGGCGGCCGTCGCCCTGACCTTCATGACCTTCGACCGGCTGTTCCTCGGAACCTCCGCCGGATTCGTCGTCTCCGCCCTGCTCGTCCTGTCGACACGCATCCCCGACGCCCGTCCCAGCACCCGCACCAAGGCGTGGGACAAGGCGGTGGGCGGCATCAGGACCTTCCTCGCCACGCCCCGGCTGCGCGGCGTGATGGCGCTCAACCTCGTGGTCGCGTCCGCCGGTTCGATCGTCGTCGTCAGCACCGTCAATTACGTACGTGACGAACTCGGCGGCACACAGCAGGACGTCGCCTGGACGCTCGCCGCCTCCGGCACCGGAACCCTGCTGGCCGCACTTGTCCTGCCCCGCGTACTCGAACGGATCGCTGCCCGCACCGTCATGATGACCGGAGCCGGTGTCCTGGTCGGCGGCACGGTCGCGGCGGTGGGGATCATCGCGGGCGGCCTCACCACCTGGACCGGAACGGCGGTCACCTGGGCGGTGATCGGCATCGGCATGGCGCTGATCATCACGCCGACCGGAAAGGTCCTGCGCGCCTCCGTCGCACGGAACGCGATCCCCGAGGCATTCGCGGCCCAGTTCTCCCTGTCCCACCTGGCCTGGCTGATCACCTACCCCGTGGCAGGCGTGCTCGGCACGAACAGCGGCCTCATCCTCACCTGGTCCATCCTCGCGGTACTGGCCGCGGCGGGTACGGCCGCAGCCCTCCTCCTCTGGCCGCGCCACGACGGGGACGGAGCCGCGGACGGCGTCGCCACGGCCTCGTGGCACATCTCCGGCAAGGACCGGACCACCCTGACCAAGGCCGCGTGAACCGCAGGAGCGAGGCGATCGCGGCAGACCGGCCCCGGTCCAGGAG
>NZ_JBHJQP010000077.1:0-33765 GCF_042262625.1 Streptomyces sp. NPDC056347
GGAGTGCGCACTCCCGGGGCCCCTCACGTGTGCGGGAATCAGGCCAGCCGCTTGACGGCCGCCGCCACCCGCTCGTCCGTGGCCGTGAACGCCACCCGTACGAAACGGTCGCCGGCCGGGCCGTAGAAGTCGCCCGGCGCGACCAGGATGCCGAGCTCCGCGAGGTACGCCACGGTCTGCCAGCACGGCTCGTCCCGGGTCGCCCACAGGTAGAGGCTGGCCTCGCTGTGCTCGATGCGGAAGCCGTGCGCCTCCAGCGCGGCGCGCAGGGCGGTGCGCCGCTCTGCGTACCGGGCCCGCTGCTCGGCCACGTGCGCGTCGTCGCCGAGCGCCGCGGCCGCCGCCGCCTGGACCGGGGCGGGGGTCATCATGCCGCCGTGCTTGCGGATCAGCAGCAGCTCGCCCAGGACCGCCGCGTCGCCGGCGACGAAGGCCGCGCGGTATCCGGCGAGGTTGGAGCGCTTGGACAGCGAGTGGACGGCGACGATGCCCTCGTACGTGCCGCCGCAGACGTCCGGGTGGAGCACGGAGACCGGCTCGGCCTCCCAGCCGAGCTCCAGGTAGCACTCGTCGCTGAAGACCAGCACCCCGTGCTCCCGGGCCCAGGCGACGGTCCGGGTCAGCTCCTCCTTGGACAGGACACGGCCGGTCGGGTTCGACGGCGAGTTGAGCCAGAGCAGCTTCAGCCCGGCCGGGTCCAGTTCCGTCGGGTCGTCGTAGACGACGGGCTCGGCTCCGCAGAGCCGGGCGCCCACCTCGTACGTCGGGTAGGCGAGCCGGGGGTACGCCACCTTGTCGCCCGCGCCGAGGCCGAGCTGGGTCGGCAGCCAGGCCACCAGCTCCTTGGAGCCGACGACCGGCAGGACGTTCTCGTGACCGACCCCGCGCGCGCCGAGCCGCCGCTCCAGCCAGCCGGTGATCGCGTCACGCAGCTCGGCGGTCCCCCACACCGTCGGATAGCCGGGGCTGTCCGCCGCGGCGACCAGCGCCTGCCGGATCAGCTCGGGCACCGGGTCGACGGGCGTGCCCACCGACAGGTCCACGATGCCGTCCGGATGGGCGGCGGCCGTCGACTTGTAGGGCGTGAGCTTGTCCCAGGGGAAGACCGGAAGACGGGAGGAGACTGCGGACACGGATCTCTGCTTTCTCGTACGGGTCTGGAAACACCTCGGTCCCGCACGGTGACGAGCCGTACGGGACCGGGGCGGCGCACCTGTCGGCCGCCGACTACTGGTTCTGCGGCGGGAGCGCGGCGATGAACGGGTGATCGCGCTCGATCAGGCCCAGCTTGGAGGCACCACCGGGCGACCCGAGGTCGTCGAAGAACTCGACGTTCGCCTTGTAGTAGTCCTTCCACTCCTCCGGGGTGTCGTCCTCGTAGAAGATCGCCTCGACCGGGCACACCGGCTCGCAGGCTCCGCAGTCGACACACTCGTCCGGGTGGATGTACAAGGACCGCTGGCCCTCGTAGATGCAGTCGACGGGGCACTCTTCGATGCAGGCCTTGTCCTTGACGTCGACACAAGGCTGCGCGATGACGTAGGTCACGCTGTCGTTCCTCCTCGGTAGGGCGTTGGCTCTCGCGCGGGAGCGCGGCGTCGTCGATGCCCGCCCCTAGTATCTCCGTTCCGGGGCACGAACCGAACAGGAGGGGCGTACAGAGCTGTGGAATTCACCATCGGCGGACAGCTCAAAGTCCGAATCACACCTGCTGACGTGGGCAAACGTGTATCAGTCCGGCGTATGTGCGAGAGCGGCCCGCAAGGGTCGGTCTTCGCGGACACGGTCGGCGTTCTCACATCGTGGGACAACGGTGTGCTCTCGATCACACCGAGGAATGGTGATCCGGTCCGCATCGCCGAGGCGGTTCTGGTGGCGGGCAAGGTGGTACCCGCGGCCCCGGCCCGGCGGCGGGGTCCGGCGGCCTCCTTCGGGGAGCTCGCCGAGGTCTGCGCCCGGGCCTGGCCGCCGGTGGAGAGCGAGCCGCTGGGCGACTGGCGGCTGCGCGCCGCGCGGGGCTTCACCCGGCGGGCCAACTCCGTACTGCCGCTCGGCGATCCGGGCCGCCCGCTCGACGACGCCCTCGGGTACGTCCGCGAGTGGTACGAGCGCCGCGGGCTGCCCGCGTACCTCCAGGTCGCGACCGGCGCCGAGGGCACCCAGGAGGTGCTCGCCGCGGAGCTGACGGAGCGCGGCTGGCGCCGCGAGGTGACGACGGAGGTCCGGGTCGCCGGGCTGGCCCCGGTCGGCGACCTGGACGCGGACGTGTCCCGGGTGCGGCTCGGCCGGGAGCCCGACGAGGGCTGGCTCGCCCGTTACCAGCGCTTCGAGACGCCGGGCCCGCACGTCCTCGCGGTGCTGGGCGGCGGCCCCTCGGTGTGGTTCGCCTCGGTGCCCGGTGACGACGCGGACACGCCGCCCGCCGCGATCGGGCGGTGCGTGGTGGACGGGCGATGGGCCGGCTTCATGGCCGTCGAGGTCGATCCGGCGCAGCGGCGCCGGGGGCTGGCCACCGCCGTGATGACCGCGCTCGCCCGGCAGGCCCTGGAGGAGGGCGCGTCGGCGGCGTGGCTCCAGGTGGAGCAGGACAACCCGGAGGCGCGGGCGCTCTACGACGGCATGGGCTTCGCGGTCCACCACCTCTACCACCACTTCCGGTCGGCGTGAGCGGGGCGGGCGGGCCCGCGTACCTCGGGTGCGCGCGGGGAGGGCGGGTGCGATGAGTGCTGAATCCGCGGGGCGGCCGGGCCGCCCGGACCCGGAGGAGTGGCGCCGGCGGTTCGCCGAGGAGGCGCGGGCCGAACGCCCGGACCTCGCGCTGCTCTGCCTGCTGCTGGGCGCGGTAGCCGATCCCGGGCTGGACGCGCACGGGATCGACGCGGCGCAGATCGAGCTGGACGAGCTGGCGGGGAGGCTGCCGTACGGGATCCGGGGCGGCCGGGCCTGGGCGTCGGCGCTGGCCGAACTGCTCGGTGAGCGGTGCGGTTTCGCGGGGTCGTCGGCGGACTACCGACGGCTGGATTCGTCGTTGCTGCACGCGGTGCTGCGCAGGCGTCGCGGGCTGCCCATCCTGCTGTCCGTGGTGTGGATCGAGGTCGCGCGGCGGGCGGGCGCCCCGGTGTACGGGGTGGCGCTGCCCGGTCATTTCGTCGTCGGCTTCGGCGATCCGGCCGAGCGGGTGCTGGCCGACCCCTTCGACGGCGGGCGGCCGATGACCGGCCAGGACGCGGAGCTGCTGGCGGCGGGGGCGACCGGCCGGCCGCTCGACGCCTCGATGCTGGAGCCCGCGCGGACCCTGGACATCGTGCAGCGCGTCCTGAACAACATCCGGGCCTGGGCATCGGCCCGCCCGGAGCGCACGGACGTGGCGCTGTGGGCGGTGGACCTGTCGCTGCTGCTTCCCTCGCACCCCGCCCGGCTCCGCTACGAGCGGGCCCAGCTGCTCGTGCAGAGCGGGGAGTTCCTGCGCGGTGCGGCGGAGATGGAGGAGTACGCCGACGTGGTCGACGGGGTCGAGCCCGCGGCGGCCGAGGCGATCCGCCACCGGGCGCGGGCCGCGCGCTCCCTGCTCAACTGACGGGCCCGGTCCCGGGTCAGGCTTCCTGGTCCGCCCATCGGCGCAGCAGCCGCTCCCGCTCGGCGCCCCGGGGCGCGCCGCCCTCGGTGCGGCCCCAGTCCGCCATGGCCGCCAGTGTCGTGGCCATCGTCGCGGCGCCGTCGGTGAGCCGGGACAGGACGGCTCCGGAGAGGCCCACCTCCGTCTCGGAGTAGCCGGCCGCCGCGGCGGCGTAGGCCCGGAGCGTGTCCCCGGACCCGCCGGACTCCACCCGCAGGGTCATCATGGGCGGGGCCTCGCCCGACCGGAGCGGGCGCTCGGGCAGAACCAGGTTCATCACCGTCTCCACGGCCACTCCCCCGACGATCCCGGCCCGCCGGAGCAGGGACTTCAGCGGGACGTCGGCCATCGTCAGGGCGTGTACGTCCTCCCAGAGGTGGAGGCGGGACTGCCCGTCGCCCAGGCCCATCACGCCCTCGGGCGTCAGCCGCACCCCGGGGGCCATGCCGGACGGCTTCGCGCCCAGGTACACATCGCCCTCGGCGATCCAGAACAGGCCGACCATGGCCATCGTCCGCTCACTCCCCCTCGATCGGGTCGGGCCGCCTCCGTGGCGCGTCCCGACCCGATCCTAAAGGGTGTCTTCCCTGCTCAACGCGGCTGCGCACCGGCCGAGACCCCGCGCACCGTACGCAGCAGGTACTCCTTGCGGTGGAGCGGGTCGCGGTCCGTGCGCGGCCGGTGCGGGGGTGTTCCGGCGACGGGCCGGTAGTGGGCGAAGCCGGATTCGAGCACCCCCTCGCCGCGGGTCAGGGACGGGAGCCGCTGCTGGAGTCCGTGGACCTCGGCCGCCGGGATCTCCCCCTCCACCACGCAGAGGGCACCGTGCGGGGCGGGGGTGCCGGGGACGGCCCGCAGCCGGGCGAGTACGGGCAGGACCGGGCCGAGCAGGTCCGCGGGGAGTTCCAGCCGGAACCGGTGGACCGGCTCGTGGACCGTGGTGCCGGCCCGTTTCAGCGCGTCCATCAGCACCAGCGGGGTCAGATCGCGGAAGTCGCCCGCGGTGCTCGACATGCTCTTGTCGAAGGCCGCGTGGGAATGGCTCTGGCGGGGCCAGTAACCGGAACGCGTCATCGTGACGACGCAGTCGGTGACCTGCCAGCCGTGGATTCCCTGCCCGAGGGTCTCCTCCACGGTCTCCTCCACCGCCCGCATCAGGGAGAAGGGCATCGAGCCGAGTTCCACCTCCAGCCGGAAGGAGATTCCGCTGCCGGCCGGTGCGGGATCGACCCTGAGGCCGACGGTCGCGAGAAAGGGATTGCCGCCCTGCGCGATGACCTCGAGCGCCGCACCGCTGCCGTCGGGCCGTTCCAGACAAATGGTGGTGGTCTCGCGGAAGGTGACGCCGATTCCGAATTCGTCGGCCAGCGTCGCCCGGACGACTTCCTTCTGCACCTCCCCGTAGAGCGAGACGGACACCTCTTCACGGATGTCGTCCTGCCGCAGGTCGATCAGCGGGTCCTGCTCGGCGAGCCGCGCGATCGCGGCGAGCAGCTCGCCCCGGCCGGCCGGAGGACAGGGCACCACCACGGACTCCAGCGTGGGCGGCGCGAACCAGCGGTCCGGGCCCGCCGTACCCGTACCTGCGCCCGTGTCCGCGTCCGTGTCCGTGTCCGGTACGCCGACCGGGTCGCCGATCCGGATGCCGGTGAGCCCCTGGAGCTTCGCGATCCGGCCCGCGCCGACCTCCGCCCCGCGCACGGCCAGGCCCTGGTCGAAGACGCTGATCCCGGTCACCTTGCCCTCGGCGCGCGGGGTGTCCCGGCCGAAGGCCAGCCGGTCACGGAGCCGGACGGTGCCGGAGAACATCCGTACGTACGCCGTCCTCTCGCCGCCCGGTCCGCGTTCGACCTTGAAGACCGTGCCCGAGACCGGCCCGGCGGCGTCGCCCCGGCTCGCGGGCAGCAGCTCCCTGACCCCGGCGACCAGGGCGTCCACCCCGGCGCCGGTGATCGCCGAGCCGAAGTACACCGGATGGACCAGGGCCCGCCCGGTCTGCGCGGCCAGCTCCTCGCGCAGCCGGTCGTACGGGAGCGACGCGGCGTCCTCGACGTACGCGGCCAGCAGTGTGTCGTCGTGGTCGGCGAGCAGTTCGGCGAGCCGGTCCGTGAAGCCGGTGTCGGCGCCGGTGTACGGCACACAGCGGGCGCCGGGGGCGCCGGGGTCCACGACACGGCCCATGGCGAGGACGGCCGGGGTGAGCTTCCCGGCGATGCCCCGCAGTACGGCCGTGTCGTGCGCGCCGCCCCGGTCGACCTTGTTCACGAAGATCAGCGTCGGGATGCGCAGGCGCCGCAGTGTCCGCATCAGTACGCGGGTCTGTGCCTGCACGCCCTCCACCGCGGAGACGACCAGCACGGCGCCGTCGAGCACGTTCAGTACGCGTTCGACCTCGGCGATGAAGTCGGGGTGACCGGGGGTGTCGATCAGATTGACCGTGGTGTCGTCGACGGCGAACGAGACGACGGCGGATTTGATGGTGATGCCGCGTTGCCGTTCGAGCGCCAGGGAATCGGTCCGGGTGCTGCCGTCGTCGACGCTGCCGAGCTCGTCGATGACTCCGGCGGTGTGGAGCAACCGCTCCGTCAGGCTCGTCTTACCCGCGTCGACATGCGCCAGAATTCCAAGGTTCAGCGTGTGCACGAAACTCCATGTCCTCGAGATCAGTGGTGATTCCCGCCTGAATGAACATGGGAGTTCCTCGCATGACCCGCTCCTTTGGTCGGCCGATGTCGGCGACGAGTACAGCAGGGGGCGGGGCACCGGACAACCGCTTTTGTCCGGGTGGCCCGCCGCCGTCGCCGTTCCGCCGCCACCGCTCCGGATTCGTTGCTCCGCCCGCGACGCTCCGCACACCTCGGGCGTCCGAATCAAGGAGGCGGGGCTGCGGCGCGTCGGCCTCTCACGGGAGTCCGGGAGGCCGTTCGGTGACGCTGCGGAGGCGGATCGGGCACCGTCCGAGGACGGAGCGGGGACACGGTACGGGCGGGGCGCCCTCCACGGATCACTTGTCAATTCCCGTCCCACACACATGAGTTCAGGAGCCCTGAGAAGGTGTCGCGAGGCGGACCGGGCGTGTCGGGCGGTGGCGCGGGCGCGGCAAACGGGTGGCGGTCCGCCGCCCAAACCTCGCGCGCCGCCGCCATACAGTCCAACGGGTGATTATCGGCCCCACGCCACCCGAAGAGCCCACGCGACGGCTCCCTGGCGGCTCTCTCCGATGGCGCGCACCCGCATTCCGACTGACGGTGGATCACGTCGCCACTGCGCCACATTGAGTCGACAGCCCGTCACTCTACGCAGTTGCAACGGAAGGAATGTGTTCAGATGCGCTCTGCCCGCACACTGTTCGCTTCGGCCGCTGTCACAGCGGTTCTCGCCATCACCGGCCCGGCCGCCTACGCCATGGCGACGTCCGGCGACTCGGGCCACGACAACGGCTACTCGTCCTCGCGGGGCGACGACCACGGGGACCGCGGCGGCGACCGCGGCGGCGACCGCGGCGGCGACCGCGGTGGAGACCGCGGCGGCGACCGCGGTGGAGACCGCGGCGGCGACCGCGGTGGAGACCGTGGCGGCGACCGCGGTCACGGCGACCGTGGTGGTCGCGGTGACCACGGCGACCGCGGTGGTCGTGGCGACCACGGCCGCCCGCACGGCGGCATCCACACCGGCGGGGGCTTCATGGCCCGCGTCGTCGCCGGGGAGAACGGCCCCGACGAGGGCGGCGACCGCGGCGGCGACGACCGCGGTGGCTACGGCGGCGACCGTGGCGGCGACCGCGGTGGAGACCGTGGCGGCCGCGGCGGCGACCGAGGCGGTCGCGGCGACCACGGCGACCGCGGTGGCCGCGGTGAGCACGGCCGCCCGCACGGCGGCATCCACACCGGTGGCGGCTTCATGGCGGCCGCGGTCGCCGGGGAGAACGGCCCGGACGACGGTGGGGACCGCGGTGGAGACCGTGGCGGCGACCGGGGTGGCTACGGCGGCGACCGTGGCGGCGACCGGGGTCACGGCGACCGTGGCGGTCGCGGCGAGCACGGTGGCCGCGGCGAGCACGGCCGTCCGCACGGCGGCGTCCACACGGGTGGCGGCGGTATGGCGATGACCGGTGGCGGCATGGCCGCCGGCTCGGCGCTGCTGCTCGGCGGTGTCGGTGTCGGCGCGTACAAGCTGCGCCGCCGCCAGTCGGCCGGCGGTGCGATGGCCTGACCGGGCCACCTCTCCCGCCAGTCGTTTCGTTGTCGCGGCCGCCGCCCCTCGGGGCGGCGGTCGCGGCGGCTGCGTTTCCCCCTCGCCGTACAACCGAAAGGCACGCTCCCATGGCCGCCCCGCAGCCGACCGACTCCTCCCCCGCCCGGACCAAACCCCGATCCTCGCTGGGCCGGGCCCTGATGTGGCCCGTCCTGGCCGCCGCGCTCGGCATGGTCCTGATCTACAACTCCTTCGGAACCCCGGTGAGCAGCAGCCGGACGGCCCCGCCCGTGGCCATCTCGTCCCCCTCCCCCGAGATCCTCGGTCACCACGCCGCCCCCGCACCCGCCATGTCGCCGCAGGCCCCCGTCGGCCCGTCGATGACGCGTTCGGACCCGCAACGGCTGGAGATCGAATCCCTCGGCATCGACGCGCCGTTCACCGATCTCTCGCTCGGTGCCAACGGTCAGCTGGACGCGCCGCCGCCCGACGACAAGAACCTGGTCGGCTGGTACAAGGACGGCACGAGCCCGGGCGAGCGCGGCACCGCGATCGTGGCGGGGCACGTCGACACGAAGACCGGCCCGGCCGTGTTCCTCCCGCTCCAGACGATCCAGCCCGGCGCCGAGGTCGACATCACCCGGGCCGACGGCTCGGTGGCGGTCTTCAAGGTCGACGGCGTACGGCAGTACAGCAAGGCCGACTTCCCGAACGAACTGGTCTACTCCGACAGCGACTTCTCCGACCTGCGCCTGATCACCTGCGGCGGCACCTACAACAAGACGGTCAAGGACTACGAGGACAACGTGGTCGTCTTCGCCCACCTCGACAGCTACACGAAGGGCTGAGCCCACGGGCGTCGCCGTCGGCGGCCCCGCACAACCATCCACCGGGCCGCGAGGTCGAACGGGGCAGTACGGAATCTCTTCCGTACTGCCCCGACCGCTTACCGAGCACCGGAGTTGATCGACGTGTCCGCTCATCCCCTCCGCCGCAGGTTGGCCACGGCGACCGGCGTCGCCCTGCTCGCCGGAGCCCTGACCGCCCCCGCCGCCCACGCCTCCGCCGGCTCCCCGGAGAATTCCGGCACCTCCCCCGCGAAGTCCGCCGCCTCCCCCGCGAGGGCCGCCGCAGCCGCCGCGAGGTCCGCCGCCAACGCCACGAGGACGCCGAGCACCAAGCGGCTGCACGACGACTTCAACGGCGACGGGTACCCGGACGTGGCCGTGGGCGCCCCCATGGCCACCGTCGGCGGCTCGGAGGGCGCGGGCGCGGTGAGCGTCCTGTTCGGCGGCCCCGGCGGCCTCACCGCCACCCGCAAGCAGGTGCTGACCTGGCCGGACCGATCCGGGATCGGGAACGCCGGCGACGCCCGTTACGGCACGGGCCTGCGCAGCGCCGACCTGGACGGCGACGGGTACGCGGATCTCGTCGGCCGCCTCTGGGCGACCACCCTCGACGGCGACCAGGGCACCGTGCTGGCCGTCAACTGGGGCGGCCCGTCCGGTCTTTCGGCGAGCCCCACCGTGCTGAAGCCCGTCCCCGGCGACCAGGTGGACGGCACCGGTGACCTGGACGTCGGCGACGTGGACGGCGACGGCCGCCCCGACATCGCGGTGGGCGACATGCGGCGCGGCGGCCATGTGCTGCACGGGCCGTTCGCCCGTACCGGGGCGTGGAGCCGGGTGAGCGCGTTCTCCGTCGACGGCACCGCCGTGCTCGACACCTCCACCATCGCCCTCGGCGACATGACCGGCGACGGCGCGGACGACCTGGTGATCCTCGGCTTCGGCCCGTACGACCCGTGGCAGCAGCACTCGTACCTGCTGAAAGGCGGCCCCGGCGGGTTCGCCGCCCCGGTCGAGATCCTGGACGCGGACGGGGCCCCGGTCGGCGGCGACACCGCGGCCATCGCCGACCTGGACCGGGACGGCCACGGGGACCTCGTGATCGGGCGCGCCGACGAGTGGGCGCAGGAGGACGCCCCGGTGAAGAAGGGCGGCGCGCTCTTCGTCGCGTACGGCGGCCCGCAGGGGCAGGGCACGTCCCGCGGGCCCGTCTGGATCAACCAGGACACCGAGGGCGTCTCCGGCACCGCCGAGTACCACGACTGGATGGGCTACAGCCTGGCGGTGGGCGACACCGACGGCGACGGCTACCCCGACATCGCGACCGGTCTGCCCGGAGAGGGGATCAACGGCATCGCCCACGCCGGCCGGGTCCTGGTCCTCAAGGGCGGCCCGCGGGGTGTGAGCGGTGCGGGGTCCAAGGAGTTCGGCCAGTACACGGCCGGGGTGCCGGGGACCGCCGAGGCGGGCGACCAGTTCGGCGAGGCACTGGCGCTGGGCGACTTCGACGGCGCGGGCCGGGCGGAGATGGTGGTCGGCGACCCGGCGGAGAACTGGGCGCACGGGGCGCTGTGGACCTTCGGTACGGACGCCACCGGGGTCGTCGCGCAGGGCTCCGCCTCGTTCGGCGCGGCGACCCTCGGCGCCCCGGCCGGCCCGTCCATGTTCGGCCGGTACCTGACGCACTGACGGGCGGGCCCGCGAGCGGGGCAGGGGGCCTGAGGACCCCGGCGGGGCGGGGGCCTACATCCAGCCCTTCTCGCGGGCGATGCGGACGGCCTCCGCGCGGTTGCGGGCGGCCAGCTTCTGGATGGCCGTCGAGAGGTAGTTGCGGACCGTGCCCTGCGACAGGTGGAGCGCGGTGGCGATCTCGGCGTTGGTGGAACCGTCCGCCGCCACGCGCAGGACGTCGCGTTCGCGCTCGGTGAGGGGGCTCGCCCCGTCGGCGAGGGCGGCCGCGGCGAGGGTGGGGTCGATGACCCGCTCCCCGGCGAGCACCTTGCGTACGGCGGCGGCCA
This sequence comes from Streptomyces sp. NPDC056347, assembly GCF_042262625.1. Lineage (NCBI taxonomy): Bacteria > Bacillati > Actinomycetota > Actinomycetes > Kitasatosporales > Streptomycetaceae > Streptomyces > Streptomyces sp. NPDC056347. The sequence goes on from NZ_JBHJQP010000077.1 coordinate 10,677, forward strand.
GTTCGGCGGCCGGGGCGTCCTTCACCAGGAAGGCGTCGGCGCCCGACTCCATGGCCCGGCGCAGATAGCCGGGGCGGCCGAAGGTGGTGACGACGACGAGCTTCACGGCCGGGAGTTCGCGCCGCAGGAGCGCCGCCGCGTCGATGCCCGTCATGCCCGGCATCTCGATGTCCAGGAGCGCCACGTCGATGTCGTGCTGCCGGGCGGCGGCCAGCACCTCGTCGCCCCGGGCGACCTGGGCGACCACCTCGATGTCGGGCTCCAGGCCGAGCAGGGCCGCGAGGGCCTCGCGCACCATGGACTGGTCCTCGGCGAGAAGAAGTCTGATCATGCTCATTTCGTGGATCCTAGGGCGGAACCGAGCGGAACGCTCAGGGTCAGGGTGTAGCCCTTGCCCTGGCCGGAGCCCGGCCCCGGGCCGCCCGCCGTCGTGATCAGGGTGCCGTCGACCGCCGCGAGGCGTTCGCCGATGCCGGTGAGGCCGTTGCCCGGCTTCGTGCCCGAGGGGCCCACCCCGTCGTCCGCGACGGACAGTTCGAGGACCCGGCCGTCCAGCGTCTGGCGCGGGGTGAGGGCGACCGTGCACCGCCGGGCCCCGCTGTGGCGCACGACGTTGGTGACGGCTTCCCGCAGCGCCCAGGCGAGCACCTCCTCCGGCTCCTGGGGGATGCCGTCGGGCGCCTCGGCCGGGACGTCGGCGGTGATGCCCGCGGCGGCCAGCGCCGTGCGGGCGCCCGCCAGTTCGCCGGGGAGGGTGGGGCGGCGGTAGCCGGTGACCGCGCTCCGCACGTCGATCAGGGCCTGGCGGCTCACCTTCTCGATGTCCGCCACCTGGGCCGCCGCCTGTTCCGGGTGGCCGGGCAGCATCCGGCCCGCCAGCTCGCTCTTGAGGGTGATCAGGGAGAGCGAGTGGCCGAGCAGGTCGTGCAGGTCACGGGCGAGCCTGAGCCGCTCCTCGTTGGCGGCGAGCTGGGCGACGGTGGCGCGGGCCTCGCGCAGCTCGATCGTCGTACGGATCAGCTGCCGTACGCCGGTCATCGAGAAGCCGCCCAGCAGCGCCGGGAAGACCAGCGCGGTGATGATCTCGCGCGGGTGGTCGGCGGTCAGGCCGAGACCGACCAGGGCCGCCGTGACGGCGGGGATCAGCCAGCCGGCCGTCCGCAGCGGGAGGGTGGCGCCGACCGAGACCGCCACGTACACGAAGAGGACCAGCCAGGGGGTGCCGAGCGTCAGGGTGAGCAGGACGGCGAGGGCGCCCAGGAAGGCGATCCACGCGTGGGCGGACCGGTCGTCCCCGTCCATGGGCGTGCGGCTCAGGACCAGCAGCAGATAGGCCCCGACGAAGGTGAGCAGGCCGAGGGTGCCGAACGCCGTCGCCCAGGGGGTGTGGCCGCCGTCGGTCAAATCCTTGACGGGCGCGCTCATGAAGGCGAGCCAGATACCGACCCAGAGCAGCTTGATCCACCGCTGCCTGGGGTTCGCGGGCGGGCGCCCGATGCCCACGGACGTCTCGTCGTCGTTCACGCCTTCAAGGTGTCCTTCCGGTAGAGCCAGGCCGCGCCGCCCGCGAAGACCACGAAGTAGGCACAGAGGATCGCGACGTCCTTGGCGTGCGGCGAACCGCCCATCTCGATCGCCTGGCCGAGAGAAGCGTACGCGTGTGTGGGCAGCCACTCGGCGATGTTCTGGAGCCACTGCGGGAAGGTGGCGGTGGGCATCCAGAGGCCGCCGAGGATGGAGAGGCCGAAGTAGATGATCATCGTGAGCGGGCGGACCGCGTCCCCGCTGGCCAGGTAGCCGATGGCGACCCCGAGCGCGGCGAAGACCAGCGATCCGGCCCAGATGACGCCGCCCAGCGCGAACCACTGCCAGGCCTCCACCCGTACGTGCTTGACGGCGGCGGCCACCAGGAAGACGACCACGATGCAGGGCAGGGTGACGATGGCCGCGCCGGCGATCTTCGCCAGGACGTAGCCCCGGCCGGGCAGCGCGGTGAGCCGCAGCTGACGGACCCAGCCCTTCTCCCGTTCCTTGGCGATGCGTTCGCTGTTGCCCATGAGGACGGCGGTCAGCGCGCCGAAGGAGGCCATCGAGACCATGAAGAAGGCCTGGAAGGTGAGATCGGTGTGCGGGATGCGGTCGGTGGTGTTCTGGGTGCCGGAGATCAGCAGATAGATCACCGAGGGGTAGATGACCGAGAAGAACATGAACTTCTTGTTCCGCAGGGTGCGGACCACTTCGAGCCTGATCAACGTGTTCACGCGGTCCTGGCCTCCTCGGCCTCGGTGATGGCGACGAAGGCCTGCTCCAGGCCCAGTCCGGCGACTTCGAGCGCGCGCGGGTAGAGGCCGAGCCCGTAGACGGCGTGGACGGTGGCGTCGGCGTCGTGCGACTGGATGCGGACCCGGCTGCCGTTGACGTCGAGCGCGGAGAGGTGCGGCAGGGCGCGCAGGGCCGCCTCGTCCACCGGGCCCTCCAGCTCGAAGGAGATCCGGCGGGCCCCGGCCCTCGCCTTGATCTCCGCGGCGGTGCCGTCGGCGAGCAGCCGCCCCTTGTGGAGGACGAGCACCCGGTCGGCGATCGCGTCGGCCTCTTCGAGGTAGTGGGTGGCGAACAGGACGGTGCGCCCCTGGTCGGCCTGCTCGCGCATGGTGGCCCAGAAGGCCTGCCGGGCGGTGACGTCCATGCCGGTGGTCGGCTCGTCGAGGACGATCAGGTCGTTGGCGCCCGCGGTGGCCAGGGCGAAGCGGACCCGCTGCTCCTGGCCGCCGGAGAGCTTGTTGACCATCCGGCCGGCGATCTGTGTGACGCCCGCCCTGGAGAGCACCTCCGTCACTGGGAAGGGCCGGGGGTGCAGGGCGCAGGCGAGGCCGACCAGCTCCCCGACCGTGACGTCCTCCATCAGCCCGCCGCTCTGGAGCATCGCGCCGACCCGGCCCGCGGCGATGGCCTCCCGCGGGGTCGTGCCGAAGACCTCGACGCTGCCGGAGTCGGCTCCACGCAGGCCGAGCAGGAGTTCGAGGGTGGAGGACTTGCCCGCGCCGTTGGGGCCGAGGAGCGCCACGGTCTCGCCCGGATGCAGTTCGAGGGTGAGCCCGGCGACGGCGCGCACCTCTCCGTACGCCTTGCTGACCTGCGCGAAGCGGACCGCGGCGGTCTTCGCCCCGGTGGCCTCGCCGACTGTTGTTGTCATGGGTCCATCGTCACGGGGAGCGGGGTGCCGGCGGCAGAGCCGTCCATCGTGGTTTCGGGATGACAGATGTCATGCCGCGCCCGAGCGGATGTCACACCGGGCACACGACGCCGCCCCCGGCCGGAGGTCCGGTCGGGGGCGGCGGGCGGTGCGCTGCGCGGGGCTCCGGTCAGCCGGTGGCGCCGCCGTTCGTGCCGTCGAGGCTGATCACGACGGTGCGTTCGGCGAGGGTCTTGCCGAGCAGCGCGGTCTGCATGGCACGGGCCACGTCGTCCGCGCCGAGCTGCCGCTTCTTGCCGCCTTCGGTGATCATGATGCCGTCGAAGACGCCGTCGCAGAGGGTGTCGATGGCCTTCGTGTCGTACCGCGCGACCAGCTTGCCGTCGGCCGGGGCCATGGACAGGATCTGCGGCAGCGACTTGGCGGGGCCGAACTGGATCTGCTTGACGCCCGCCTTGATGGTGACCAGGCCCGACATCGCGGGCTCGGCGAACTCCTTCATCGCCCGGTCCAGTTCGGCCTGGCCGATGGTGGGTTCATGGGTGCCGACCGGCAGTTCGACCACCTTCGACCGGCCGGTCTGCACCTGCGCCCGGTACGCGTCCCGCACCGAGTTCATCGACCGGTTGACGTCCAGCGCCTTTCCGGTCTTCCCGGGTACGGCGACGGCCTTGCCCGGCTCGAACTTGATCGTGCCGTCGTTGGAGGAGCCGGAGACGCCCGCCAGGTCCGCCAGCGCGACGCCCAGCTTCTCCTCGTCGACCGGGATCACCGGGTCGACCGCGCGCTTGGTGCCGAAGAGGGAGCCGATGACGGAGACCGGGTTGTAGTCGCTGCCCGCGGCGGCGCGCACGGTCTCCTGGCTGTCCAGCGCGAGCCCGGCCTTGTCGGGGGCGAGCTGGGTCTTGCGGCCGTCCACGGAGAGCTGGAGCGGGGCCACGGCGCGCTTGCCGAGGGCGGCGTCCAGCTTCGTGACGGCCTCGTCCTTCGTGCCGCCGCCGATGTCGACGCCGAGGACGGTGGTGCCCTTGGGCACGTCGGAGTGGTTCATCAGCAGTCCGGCGCCGTACGCGACTCCGGCCAGAACGACCACCGCGGCGCCGAGGAGGACCAGCTTGGAGCGGCCCTTCTTCTTCGCGGGCGCGGACGACGGTTCGGGCCGGGGGGCGGGCGACGGGGCGGCCGGTCCGCCGGGCCCCGCCGGGCCGGTGCCCATCGGGTCGTCGAGGCCGGACAGCGCCGGATCGGGGCGTGCCCCCTCGGGCGCGGCCGGGAACGGCGACGCCGCCCGGCGCTCCGGCGGTACGACGGGGATGCCGCTGGTGAGGGTGTCACCGGAGACGTTGCCACCGGGCCCGGCGGGTGCCGGACCGGCGAACTGCGGGGTCAGCACGGCGGTGTCGTCGGAGAGCCGCGGCACCGGGCCGCCCGGCGCACCGGGCCCCTTCGGGCCGGATCCGGGGGTTCCCGGTCCGCCGAGGTCCGGGGTGAGCGCGGAAGTCCCGGTGACCGGCCCCGTGGTGGGACCGGCGGGGCCGGGCGTGCGCACCCCGAGGTTCGGCGTGGGGCGCGGGCCGCCGGAGGTGCCGGGCCCGAAGTCGTCGGGCCGGGGCGCGCCCTGGTCGCCCGTGCGCGCCGGACCGTCCGAGAAGTACGGCAGGTCGGGGCGGGGCGAGGCGGGTGCCCCGCCGGTGCCCTCGCCGCCGCCGACGACGGGCGTACCAGCGGCAGGAGTGCCGCCGGCCGGGGTGCCGACCACGGGGGTGCCGCCCGCCGGGGTGTTCGCGACGGGCTTGCGCGGGGCGAACCAGTCGCTGCCGCTCTTCTGGGCCGGCTTCTCGGCCGCGGGCTCCGCGACCGGGGCGGACTCGGCGGCCGGGGCCGCGTCGGAGGCGTCCGGTGCGCCCTTCCCGGCGGCCGCGCCGGGGCGCGGGACGCTGCCCGTGCGCTCGGCGTCGGTGCCGTCGGTCTCCCCCACCGGCGTCCGCATGACGACGGGCGGGATGGGACGCGAGCCGGGGATGTTGATCCGGATGCGCGTCGTCAGCGTCGTCTCGGTCCTGGGCTCGTCGGCCCGGGACGCGTCCGCGGCCTCCGGGCTCCCCTCCGGGGCGTCCTGCGAAGGGTGCGACGACGGATACTGGCGTGATCCGTACGGCGGCGTCCCCGAGGGGTACGCGGCGCCTCCGCGCCCCTGGGGCCCGGAGGACGAACTGTCAGTTTCACGACTCAAAGCAGGTTCTCCCGATTGGATCCGCCGCCCGTACTTCCCCCATGCCGCAGGCCTGGGGACGGCTCGGCGCGCGCACCACCATACTGGCCGCAGCCGACGGTCACCCCGCGACCGGGGGAAACGGCTGCCCGCCCCTGATCTGCCGGACCCGGCTCAAGGGATCGGACGAGGCACTTTACTTGCCGGACCGACCGCTTCCGGTGCCCGGCAGGGGCACCCGCGACATGGTGGCACAGATCACGGCGACGGCCATCCCGCCCAGCAGGAAGAGGGTGAGGCCCAGTTCGTCGCCGAAGACATAGTCGCCCTCCGGTCGTCCGCCCAGGAGAACGACGATCGAAATCAGCCACCCTCCGGCGGGGGCCAGCGCCCCGAGCTGGGTGCCGAGGACGAGCCGGCCGCCGTGGAAGAGCCCGGCCGCGGCCAGCAGGGCCAGCAGCAGCCCGCCGGGGAACCAGGCGGCCTGGACGAGCGTCCCGGCGATCCCGACGAGTGCGCCGAGCACGGCGAGGCCCGCGTAACCGCCGATCCGGGCGGGGTTGAACGGGGCGGCCAGGCCGGTGGCGGGGACCGGGGCCGGGGAGCGCGGTGCGCGCTGCTTGCTGCCGCCGTCGCTCATCGTCCCGCCTCCGCCAGGCCCGCGAACAGGTCGTCCTCCCGGGTCCCCCGGGGCGCTCCGTGGGGGCCGCGCACCAACTCGTAGTACTCGGTGGTGAGGACGGGCTGGCCGAGGTCGTTGGAGAGGGTGAAGAAGGGGCCGTCGACGGAGATCTGGGTGGCGTGGGCGCGCATCGCGGCGCTCTTCGCGGCGGCGTGGGCCGTGCCGTCGATCTCCGCGGCGATCCGGCAGTCGTCGACCACGCCCGGCAGGTCGTCGAGGGCGGCGACGCCGGGGAAGGCGTCCGGCGCCGTCTCCCGGAGGCGGGCGAGGCCCTCCTCGGCGACGCGGCGCGGCACCCGGGTCCAGTAGATCTTGGCGATGGTGTGCGGGTCGCCGTCACCGGGGCGGTACGCGGGGTCGGCGGCGAGCTCCGTCGCGCGCGTCGCGACGCGGTGGGCCTGGATGTGGTCGGGGTGGCCGTAGCCCCCGTCGGGGTCGTAGGTGACCAGGACCTGCGGGCGCACCGAGCGGATGACCTCCACCAGGTGTCCGGCGGCCTCGTCCACGTCCGCGGCCCAGAAGGCGCCCTGGCGGCGGTTCTGCTCGGCGCCCATCATCCCGGAATCCCGGTAGCGGCCGGGGCCGCCGAGGAGCCGGTGGTCGGTGACGCCCAGCTCCTTCATCGCCGCGCCGAGTTCGCCCTGGCGGTAGGGGCCCAGGGCGTCGTCCCGGTCGGACGCGAGATGGGCGAGCGAGGGCGGGATGACCTCGCCCTCCTCGCCCAGTGTGCAGGTCACCAGGGTGACCTGGGCACCCTCGGCCACGTACTTGGCCATGGTGGCGCCGTTGTTGATCGACTCGTCGTCGGGGTGCGCGTGCACCAGGAGCAGGCGCCGGGCGGGATGGTCCGTCATGGGACCAGCCTACGAGCCGGACGCACCGAACACCGCCGGCGCTCCCTGCGCCGACGAGCCGGGCCTCAGAACTTGAGGCTGCCGATCATCCCGGCCACGTTCGAGGTCAGGTTCGAAATGCTCGGCGCGATCGACGAGCTGGCGAGATAGAAGCCGAGCAGTGCGCAGACCACCGCATGTCCGCCCTTCAGTCCGGATTTCCGGATCAGCAGGAAGACGACGATCGCCAGCAGCACCACCACGGAAATCGAGAGTGCCACGGCGGTTCACCTCCATCAGTACGGTCGGGACGGGCAGCACACATGGAGCCAGCGGGTTTCCTACCCACCGAGCGCTACGGATCATAACTTTCCGTGGAAAGGCACTGATCGGTGCACGGCAGCACGAGGGGCGCACGCCCGGCCGACCGGGCACTCCCCGACCGGTCGGCCGGGGGCTAGGTTCGACGCATGACTTCACAGCCGATCTCCTTCCCCCGCCAGCACGCCAGGACCATGCGGTTCACCCTCGGCGCCCCCCGGTCGTTCACCGTCTCGCCCGACGGGGAGCGGGTGGCCTTCCTGCGTTCGGAGTCCGGAACGGAGCGTTCCGGCCAGCTGTGGGTGCTGGACCTGCCGAAGGACGGGGCGCCGCGGGAGCGCCTGGTCGCCGATCCCGGGGCCCTGCTGGGCGGTTCGGCGGAACGGCTGTCGGCGCAGGAGCGGGCCCGTCGCGAGCGCAGCCGCGAGGGTGCCTCGGGGATCGTCGGCTACGCGGTCGACGCGGCCGCGGAGTTGGCCGCGTTCACCCTCTCCGGGAAGGTCTACGTCGCCGGGCTGCGGTCGGGTACGGCACGTGCGCTGCCCGTTCCGGGCCCGGTCATCGACCCCCGTCCCTCACCTGACGGACGACACATCGCCTATGTGTCCAAGGGCGCGCTGCGCGTGGTGGGCGCCGGGGGCGAGGGCGACCGGGCCCTCGCCGAGCCGGAGGCGGACGAGGTGTCGTACGGCCTCGCGGAGTTCGTCGCGGCCGAGGAGATGCAGCGCTCGCGGGGCTTCTGGTGGTCGCCGGAGTCGGACCGGCTGCTGGTGGCCCGGGTCGACAACAGCCCGGTGCGGCGGTGGTGGATCGCGGACCCGGCGCACCCGGAGCAGCGGCCCGCGGAGATCGCGTACCCGGCGGCGGGGACGCCCAACGCCGAGGTGCGGCTCTTCGTGCTGGGGCTGGACGGGACCCGGACCGAGGTGGCCTGGGACCGGGCGGGTCACCCGTATCTGGCCCAGGTGCACTGGTCGTCCGCCGGGGCGCCGCTGCTGCTGGTGCAGTCCCGCGACCAGCGCAGCCACCTGTACCTCGCGGTGGACCCGGAGACCGGGCGGACCCGGACGGTGCACGCCGACGAGGACCCGGTGTGGCTGGAAATCTACCCCGGCGTGCCCGCCTGGACGCCGGACGGCCGGCTGGTACGGATCGCGGACGAGGGCGGTGCGCGGGTGCTGGCGGTCGGCGACCGGCCGCTGACCGGGGCGCGGTTGCAGCTCCGGTCGGTGCTGGACATCGACGAGTCGGACATCCTGGTGTCGGCCACGGCCGGCGAGGAGGCGACGGACCCGGAGATCGGCGAGACCCATGTCTACCGGGTCAACGAGCTGGGTGTGGAGCGGGTCTCGAAGGAGCCGGGGGTGCACACGGCGGTCCGCGCGGGCGGGGTGACGGTGCTGGTCTCGCGGACCCTGGAGCGGTCCGGGGCCCTCGTCCGGGTGTTCCGGGACGGCAAGCCGGTCGCCACGGTGACGAGCCACGCGCAGGAGCCGGTCATCTCCGCCCGGGTGCGGCTCGCCGAGGGGGGCGCACAGCGGATTCCGTGCGCCGTACTGCTCCCCGAGGGGTACCAGGAGTCGGACGGTCCGCTTCCGGTCCTGATGGATCCGTACGGCGGGCCGCACGGCCGGCGGGTGGCCGCCTCGCACGACGCGCACCTCACCTCGCAGTGGTTCGCCGACCAGGGCTTCGCGGTCGTCGTCGCGGACGGGCGGGGCACTCCGGGGCGTTCGCCCGCCTGGGAGAAGGCGGTCAAGAACAACCTGCTCCTCACGGTGGACGACCAGATCGAGGCACTGCACGCGCTCGCGGACCGGTTCCCGCTGGACCTCGGCAGGGTCGCGATCCGCGGCTGGTCGTTCGGCGGCTACCTGGCGGCCCTGGCCATCACCCGGCGGCCGGACGTCTTCCACGCGGCGGTGGTCGGCGCCCCGGTGACCGACCAGCGGCTGTACGACACCCACTACACCGAGCGCTACCTCGGCGACCCGGCCGAACAGCCCGAGGTGTACGCGCACAACTCGGTCGTCACCGACGAGGGACTGTCCGAGGCCGCCGAGCAGGTGCGGCCGATGATGATCGTCCACGGCCTCGCGGACGACAACGTGGTGTTCGCGCACACCCTCCGGCTCACCTCGGCCCTGCTCGCGGCCGGGCGCCCGCACGAGGTGCTGCCGCTGAGCGGGGTGACCCACATGACGCCGCAGGAACAGGTGGCCGAAAACCTGCTGCTGCTCCAGGTCGACTTCCTGAAGCGGTCGCTGGGGCCGAAGGGCTGAGGGAACCGGCCGGATCACGTCCGGTCCGCCCTCCCCGTCACCAGCCCGGCGGCGGCTGGGACGGGGGCGGCGGCCCGAAGGGTCCGGGCGGCGGTCCGTACCCCGGCCCGTATCCCGGCTCGCCCCCCGGCGCGGGCACGGGGGCCGGCCGGCCCGGCAGGGCCGCCGCCAGCAGCGTCACGGCTCCGACGAACACCTCGAAGAACCCGGTCAGCACGAGCAGTTCGCTCTCGACCGGCAGGTCGAGGAAATGCTGCAGCAGCTCGTAGTGGACCGTTCGGATCACGCTCAGGATGCCTTCGAGCAGCAGCAGCGCGGCGGCAATCAGGCCGAACGCCCGCGCGTGCGTGGCGCGGGAGACCGCGCTCACCCCGGCGAACAGGCAGAGCAGCACCAGCAGGGCGGAGAACCAGCCGGGCGGCGGGCCCGTCAGCGGCTGGAAGACCCGGTCGCCGCCCAGATACCAGTCGGGGTACAGGTCGGGGCCCCGCAGCGCCTGGCGGATCTCCCAGCCGGCCACGACCACGGCGGCCGCCCCGAGGCCCAGGAGGACGACCACCCCGGCGCCCGTGCCCGGCCGGGCCGGGGGCCGTTCGGTGAAGTCGCGCACCGGGCGGCGGCCCGCCCCGGCGGTGATGATCAGCGCGATGCCCGCGGCGAGCGCCACGAAGGCGCAGATCATGGCACGGGTGCGCAGCTCGTCGGGGAACCGGCCGTCCCACCGGGCCTCGCCGATGTTCCAGAGTCCGGGCAGCCGCACCGCGATCGTGACCGCCCCGGCGGCGGCCAGCGCGCCGGCGGACGCCGCGGACCGCAGGGCGGCGACGGCCGCGGCGGCGTACACCACCAGCAGGACCGGGTCGGACACCGAAGTGGTCGGCAGCACGGTGAACCGGGCGTCGTAGAACCCCGCCCAGCGACGGCCCAACTGCCCGATGTCGTCCGCGGCGTTGATGTCCCGTACGATCCAGCCCGCGACGATCAGCGCGAGCACCGCGCACAGAACGGCGCCGGTGACCCTTGCCCCCCGTGTCAGTATCACCCGAGCGATACTCACACCGCGGTGCCCGGCCGACAAGGGGTTCACCGGCGTGGTGCGCGAACGGGCAACCGGCCGGGAGGACTTGGCGGCCTCCCGGCCGGTACACACTCGGCGCTACGCCTCGCCCGGGCCGTTCGGCTCGCCCGGACCGTTCTGCTCGCCCGACTCGTCCGGACCGTTCGCCTCGCCCGGTGCGTTCTCGGCGGCCGGCGGGCCCGGTGTCCCCAGCAGCCCCTCCGGCGGGACCACCCGCTTCTCCTCCGCGAAGTGGCAGGCCGAGTCGTGCGCGGCCGCCGAATCGGTCATCCGGAAGACGGCGGGCACGGCCAGCAGCGGCACCTCCAGCGCACACCGCTCCTGCGCCTTCCAGCAGCGCGTGCGGAAGCGGCAGCCGGAGGGCGGGTCGGCGGGCGAGGGGACGTCGCCGTGCAGGATGATCCGCTCCCGGTGCGCGCGGGCCGCGGGGTCCGGCACCGGGACCGCCGACAGCAGCGCCTGGGTGTAGGGGTGCGTGGGGTGCTCGTAGATCTGCTCGTCGGAGCCGGTCTCGACGATCCGGCCGAGGTACATCACGCCGACCCGGTCGGAGATGTGCCGGACGATCGACAGGTCGTGCGCGATGAAGACGTAGGCGAGCCCGAACTCCTTCTGGAGCCGGTCCAGCAGGTTGACGACCTGGGCCTGTACGGAGACGTCGAGCGCGGAGACCGGTTCGTCGGCGACGATGATCTCCGGGTTGAGCGCGAGGCCGCGGGCGATCCCGATGCGCTGGCGCTGGCCGCCGGAGAACTGGTGCGGGTAGCGGTTGATGTACTCCGGGTTGAGGCCGACCACGTCCAGCAGCTCCTGGACCTTCCGGCGCCGGTCCCCCTTCGGGGCCACCTCGGGATGGATCTCGTACGGTTCGCCGATGATGTCGCCGACCGTCATGCGGGGGTTGAGCGAGGTGTACGGGTCCTGGAACACCATCTGGATGTTCCGGCGGACCGCCTTCAGGGCCCGGCCGGACAGCTTGGTGAGGTCCTCGCCCTTGTAGCGGATCGCCCCGGCCGTCGGCTGTTCCAGGTGCACCAGCATCTTGGCCACGGTCGACTTCCCGCAGCCGGACTCCCCCACGATGCCGAGGGTCTCGCCCGCGGCCAGGTCGAAGGAGACCCCGTCGACCGCCTTGACGGCACCGATCTGCTTCTTGATCAGGACGCCCTGGGTCATCGGGTAGTGCTTGGCCAGGTCGCGGACCTCCAGGATCGGCTCGCCGCTCCGCACGGCCGCCTCGCGGACCGGGCCGGCCGCCGGGTCGTCAGCGCGCATCGAGCGTCTCCTTCCAGAAGTAGCAGGCGCTCTCGCGGTGCTCGGCCACCTCGAACAGCGGCGGCACCTCGTCCCGGCAGATCTCCCGGGCGAGCGGGCAGCGGGGGTTGAAGGCGCAGCCGGGCGGGATGTGCAGCAGGTTGGGCGGCAGGCCCTTGATCGCGTACAGCTCCTGCCCCTTCTGGTCCAGGCGCGGGATCGACCGGAGCAGGCCCTTGGTGTACGGGTGGGCGGGGGCCCGGTAGATCTCGTGGACCGGGGCGGACTCGACGATCCGGCCCGCGTACATCACGGCGATCTTGTCGGCGACGTCGGCGACGACGCCCAGGTCGTGGGTGATCAGGATGAGGCCCATGTTCAGCTCGCGCTGGAGCTCGGCGAGCAGGTCCATCACCTGGGCCTGCACGGTCACGTCGAGGGCGGTGGTGGGTTCGTCGGCGATGATCAGCGAGGGCTCCAGTGCCATCGCCATGGCGATCATGATGCGCTGGCGCATGCCGCCGGAGAACTGGTGCGGGTAGTTGCCGACGCGTTCCCTGGCCGCCGGGATGCGGACCCGGTCCATCAGCTCGACGGCCTTGAGCTTCGCGTCCTTGCGGGACATGCCCCGGTGCACGACGAACATCTCGCCGAGCTGCTCGCCCACGCTGAGCACGGGGTTGAGGGAGGAGAGGGCGTCCTGGAAGATCATGGCCATTTCCTGGCCGCGGATCTTCCGGCGTTCCTCCTTCTTCATGGTCAGCAGGTCGCGGCCCTTGAAGAGGATCTCGCCGCCGCCGATCCTTCCGGGCGGCATGTCGAGGATGCCCATGACGGCCTGGGCGGTGACGGACTTGCCGGAGCCGGATTCGCCGAGGACGGCCAGTGTCTCGCCCTCGGCCACCGAGTAGGTGACCCCGTTGACGGCCTTGGCGATCCCGTCGCGGGTGTGGAACTCCACGTACAGATCGCGCACTTCGAGCAACATGGCAGCGGGCTCCTCAGCGCAGCTTGGGGTCGAGGGCGTCGCGCACCGCGTCGCCGAGCATGATGAAGGCGAGCACGGTGACGGCCAGGGCACCGGCGGGCCAGAGCAGCATGTGCGGGGCGTTGCGGATGTACTGGGACGCGGCGGAGATGTCGATGCCCCAGGAGACGGCGGGCGGTTTCAGGCCGACGCCGAGGAACGAGAGCGTCGCCTCCAGCGCGATGTACGTACCGAGCGCGATGGTCGCGACGACGATGACCGGCGCGATGGCGTTCGGGGCGATGTGGCGCAGCAGCATCCGGGAGTTGGAGGCGCCGAGCGCCCGTGCCGCCTGCACGTAGTCGTTCTGCTTGGCGGTGATGACGGAGCCGCGGGCGATACGGGCGATCTGCGGCCAGCCCAGCAGCACGATGAAGCCGATCACCGGCCAGACGGTGGCGCTGGTGACCACGGAGAGGAAGACCAGGCCGCCGAGGACCACCGGGATGCCGAAGAAGATGTCGGTCAGCCGGGAGAGCACGGCGTCCGACCAGCGGCCGAAGAAGCCGGCCAGCCCGCCGAGCAGCCCGCCGAGGAGGGTGACGCCGATGGTGGCGCAGACGCCGACGGTCACCGAGTTCCGGGCCCCGTAGACGGTGCGGGTGTAGACGTCGCAGCCCTGGGCGTCGAAGCCGAAGGGGTGACCGGGCTGGGAGCCCTCCTGCGCCTTGGCCAGGTTGCAGTCCAGGGGGTCCTGGTCGGCGATGAGCTGGGGCCAGATCGAAATGATCACCAGGAAGAGGATGATCAGCGTGGAAATGATGAAGACCGGGTTGCGGCGCAGGTCGCGCCAGGCGTCGGACCAGAGGCTGCGCGGCTTCTGGGCGGGGCCGCTGCCCGAGGGGCCGCCGGGCGCCCTCTCGAGGGTGGTGCCCTCCGCCACGGCGAGGTCCATCGCCCCTCCGGATCCGGCCGACGAGATCGCCTCGCCCGGTGTCTGTTCAGGCATAGCGGATCCTCGGGTCGAGTACGGCGTAGAGCAGGTCGACGATCAGGTTCGCCGCCAGGAAGACCAGGACGAGGATGGTGACGAAGCCGACGACGGTCTGGGAGTTCTGGCGCAGGATGCCCTGGTAGAGCTGGTAGCCGACGCCGTGGATGTTGTAGATCCGCTCGGTGACGATCGCCCCGCCCATCAGGGCGCCCACGTCCGTGCCGATGAAGGTGACGACCGGGATCAGTGAGTTGCGCAGCAGGTGGCGGACGACGACGCGGCGCCGGGGCAGCCCCTTGGCGACGGCGGTGCGTACGTAGTCGGCGCGGGCGTTCTCGGCGATCGAGGTGCGGGTGAGCCGGGTGACGTAGGCCAGCGAGACGGAGGCGAGCACCAGTCCGGGGATCAGCAGCTCGTTGAAGGGGGCCTCGGGCGAGACGGAGGGTTTGATGACGCCCCACTCGACGCCGAGCAGCAGCTGGAGCAGCAGGCCGGTGACGAAGGTCGGGATGGAGATGACGACCAGGGTCAGGATGAGCACGGTGGTGTCGACGGGGCGGCCGCGGCGCAGTCCGGTGACGACGCCGAGGCTGATGCCGATGACGATCTCGAAGACGATCGCCACGACGGTGAGCCGGATCGTGATGGGGAAGGCGGTGGCCATCAGATCGGTGACCTTCTGCCCGTTGAACGCGGTGCCGAAGTCCCCGGTGAAGACATTGCCCATGTACGTGAGGTATTGCTGCCACACGGGCTTGTCGAGGCCGAATTCCGAGCGGAGCTGGGCGGCGGTCGCCGGGTCGCACGGGCGGTCGCCGCAGAGACCCGCGATGGGGTCGCCCATCACGTTCACCATGAGGAAGATCAACAGAGTGGTGCCGAAGAAGACCGGGATCATCTGCAGCAGCCGCCGGATCACATAACGTCCCATGCGGGGGCTCCGGGGGTCGCGGGGTTCGGATGGTCCGGGGCCGGGAGGTCCCGGCCCCGGCGGGTCACTTGACCTTGATCTGCTCGTACACCGGGACGCTGAACTGGTTCAGCGTCACGTCGGAGATCCGGTCCGAGTAGCCGGCGCTGCCGTTCTGGTACCAGAGCGGGATGACGGGCATCTGGTCGGCCAGGACCTTCTCCGCGTCCTGGAAGGTCGTGATGGCCCTGGCCCGGTCGGTCTCGGCGTTGGCCCGGTCGATCAGGTCGTCGAACTTCTTGTTGCTCCACTTGCCGTCGTTGGAGGAGGCGTCGGTGTAGTAGAGCGGCTGGAGGAAGTTCTGGATGAGCGGGTAGTCCATCTGCCAGCCGGCCCGCCAGGCGCCGGTCAGCTTCTGCTGGGAGACCTGGCTGCGGAAGTCGGCGAAGGTGCCGATGGGGGCGCCGATGCAGGCCTTGTTGTTGCCCATCGCCCGGTTGACGCTGTTGCAGATGGCGTCCACCCACTCCTTGTGGGAGCCGGTGTCGGCGTTGTACGCGATCCTGAGCTGGCCGCCGGGGATGCCGCCGCCCTCCTGGATCAGCTTCTTGGCCCGCGCCGCGTCGTACTCGCAGGGCGCGCCGCACAGTCCTTCCTTGAAGCCGCCCTTCTCGCCGAGGACCGGGGAGGTCCAGTCGGAGGCGGGGGTGCGGGTCTTCTGGAAGATCTGGTCGGTGATCTGGGCGCGGTTGATCGCCATCGACAGCCCCTGGCGGACCTTGACTCCGCCGGGGGTGTCCCACTTCTTGTCGTAGAAGGGGAAGGCGAGGGTCTGGATGATGCCGGCCGGGGTGTTGATGTAGCGGTCGCCGAGGTCGGCCCTGACGTTCTTGAGCTGGGAGGCGGGTACGTCGTCGACGAGGTCGAGGTTGCCGGCCGTCAGGTCGGTGTAGGCGGTGTTGTTGTCGGTGTAGACCTTGAGGTCGATGCCTCCGTTGGCCGCCTTGTCCGTGCCGGGGTACCCGTCCCACTTGCGCAGGTTCATCGAGGAGCCCTTGGTGTACTTGTCGACCTGGTACGGCCCGTTGCCGATCGGCTTGGAGATCCAGGCGGCGTGGTCGGTGAAGAACGCCCCGGGGAGCGGGGCGAAGGCCGGGTAGCCGAGGGTGTCGGGCCAGAGGGAGAACTTCTGCGACAGCTTGACCGTGAAGGTCCGGTCGTTCACGGCCCTGAGTCCGGAGAGGGTGGTCGCGGTGGCGCTGCCGGATTCGGGGTGGACCTTGTCGTAGCCGTCGATATAGCCGAAGAAGTAGGCGTTCTTCTGGTGGTTCTTCAGCAGGGCGCCGTAGTTCCAGGCGTCCACGAAGGACTTCGCGGTGACCTTCTCGCCGTTGCTGAAGGTCCAGCCGTCCTTCACCGTGATCGTGAAGTTCTGGTTGTCCTTGGTGTCGATCTTCTCGGCGAGCATGTTGGTGGCCGCGCCGGTCTTCGGGTCGTACCGCTTCAGGCCCCGGAAGATCATGTCGAGGACCTTGCCGCCCTGCACCTCATTGGTGTTGGCCGGTTCGAGCGGGTTCTGCGGGTCACCCCAGGACGAGCTCACGATGCCGTCCGCGCCACTGCCGCCACTGCTGCCCCCGCCGCCGCATGCCGTCGCGGCCAGCGCGACGACCGCCGCGCATGCGGCCCACTTGGCCCGTGTGGCTCCGCGCATGGAGTGCCTCCTCGTAGTGCTCCGTCTCACGTACGGTCAAATATCACCGCACAAGGTGCATAACGCACATCTATCCCACCCATTCGGGCGCGTCGGAGCCGATTCGAGTGGCACATCACGGTCCACTGCGCTCCACGCACGCGGGCGGGTGCCGGGCGGCGATGACAGCGGAGCGGTAACGGCCAGGCATCGAATGCGCATCGACCGCGAGCCGGCTCGACCCGATGTACGCATTCCGAGACAACCGCGCCCGCATATCGGACTCATTGCCGGAGTTCACCCGTTAAGCCGCGTTCGTGCCTCCGAAAGAGCCAAACGGAAGCAAAGCCACGCCCTTTATTTGGTCATGCATAAGCAAAGATTCCAAAGAGCGTGCCAAGGGCGTCGGACATTCATTGACCCTGCATGAATTGCGTTGAAAAGGTCCCGGTAGCCCGTAGGTGTTGCCCTGCGGAGTCCTTCGACCCTCCGGGCCAGGAGCACCATGACGATTCCAACGCCACAAGCCGCCACCCCCGTTGAGGTGGAGGACGCGAAGCAGCAGCCGACAGCGGCCCCGTCCGCGTCGAAGGGCGGCAACGGCCGCTCGCCGGGCAGGATGGCCTGGCTGCGCTTCAAGCGCGACCGCACGGGCGTGATCTCGGCCTACGTGGTCATTTTCTTCTTCGTGATCGGCATCTGCGCGCCGCTGATCGCGAAGCTCTACGGGAAGGACCCGTACACGACGTACGGGCAGAACGAGCCCGGCCTCCTGGACGACTTCAGCTCGCCGGTCCTGCCCAACGGCGGTATCAGCAGCGACTACTGGTTCGGCATCGAGCCGGGGCTGGGCCGGGACGTCTTCACCTTCCTGCTCTACGGCATCCGCAACTCCCTGCTCATCGCCACGGCGACCACCCTGCTGGTGACCCTGTTCGGCATCGTCATCGGGATCACCGCGGGCTATCTGGGCGGCAAGACGGACTACTTCGTGGGCCGGATCATCGACATCCTGCTCGCCTTCCCGTCCACGCTCTTCTTCATCGCCTTCTGGCCGGTGATGCTGTCGATCCTGGTCTCCCCCGAGGAGAACACCCCGGTCTGGCTGATCGTCACCAGCCTCATCTCGGTCATGACCGCCTTCGGCTGGGCCTCCATCGCCCGACTGCTGCGCGGCGAGGTACTCGCCCTGCGCGAGCGCGAGTTCGTCGAGGCCGCGAAGGTCACGGGAGCGTCTCCGGCACGCATCATCTTCAAGGAGCTGCTGCCGAACCTCTGGACGCCGATCCTGATCCAGGCCACGCTCGCGCTCCCGGCGTACGTCACCGCCGAGGCCGGTCTCGCCTTCCTCGGTGTCGGCCTCAGCGACCCGACACCCGACTGGGGTGTGATGATCCAGCGCGGATCGGACGTCTACCAGAGCGACATCACGTTCATGCTCTTCCCCGGCCTCTCGATGGTGATCTTCGTCATCGCCTTCAACCTGCTGGGCGACTCGGTGCGTGACGCACTGGACCCGAAGACCAAGCGCTGAACCGCACGTCCTCCGACCGGGCGACGGGGCCCGCCGGAATGATCGTTTCTCTCCATCGACCAGAGCAGGAAGCCATGTCCCTTTCCCGCAGAAACTTCGTCATCGCCACGTCGGTCGCGGCCGGCGGTTCGATGCTCCTTTCCGCGTGCAGCAGCGGCAGCACGGCCAAGAAGGGCGGCGGCGCCGGACACGGCGGCACCGACAAGTACACCGGCTCGGTCGTCGTCGGTACGAAGGCCGACTCCACCGGCCCCGCCGCCGAGATCCCGGGCGCCAAGAAGGGCGGCACGATCCGCGGCCTCGCCCCGGACGACTTCTCGCACCTGGACCCGCAGCGCGTCTACTTCGCGTGGAACTCCGCGATCGGTGACCTCTACGTCCGCGGCCTGACCGGCTACAAGATCGCCTCGGACGGCACGATGAAGCTCGTCGGTGACCTCGCCACCGACGCGGGCACCATGTCCGACGGCGGCAAGACCTGGACCTTCACGCTGAAGGACGGTCTGAAGTGGGAGGACGGCAAGGAGCTCACGGTCGAGGACGTCCGCCACGGCATCGAGCGCGGCTTCGCCAGCTTCACCACCGAGGGCGCCGGTTACGTCCAGACCGCGATGTTCGGCACGTCCGACTACCGCTCGAAGTACAAGGGCCCGTACAGCGGCAAGCACCTCGACGCGGTCGTCACCGACGCCAAGGCCAAGACGATCACCCTGAAGCTGGCCGAGGCCCGCCCGGACCTCAACTTCACGCTGGCGATGACCTCCTACGGCGCCGTCCCGGTCAAGGGCGACACCAAGGAGAAGTACGACAAGGACCCGGTGAGCTGCGGTCCGTACCGGATCAAGTCGCACTCCATCGACAAGTCGATGACGCTGGTCCGCAACCCGCACTGGGACCCGAACACGGACTCGATCCGCAACGCGTACCCGGACAGCTTCGTCTACGAGTTCGGCCCCGAGTCCCTCCAGGCCGCCGACCGTCTGATCGCCGACGGCGGCGACGACCAGTACGCGGTCATGGCGTACAGCGGTGTCCCGGCCGAGCGCATCCAGAAGGTCCTCACCGACCCCGAGCTGAAGAAGCGGACCTTCAACGGCCTGCTGACCGGCATCTACTACTACGCGATCAACACCAAGCGGATCACGGACCTGAAGGTCCGCCAGGCCATCATCCACGCCTGGCCGCTGGAGCAGATCCGCAAGATCTACGGTGGTCCGTCGGCCGGTGACTACGCGACCTCCATCCTCAGCCCCGACATCGTCGGCTACGCCAAGGACGACGTCTACGGCAAGCTGAAGAAGCCGCAGGGCGACCCGGAGGCGGCGAAGAAGCTGCTGAAGGAAGCCGGCAAGATGGGCCAGAAGGTCGTCTACGCCTTCCCGACGTCCAACACGTACAACAAGACCAAGGTCGTCATCGAGAACGCCCTCAAGGCGGCCGGCTTCACCCCGGTCATGAAGCCGCTGGACTCCACCAGCTACTACGACCAGATCCAGCAGATCGACAACCAGTTCGACGTCATGTGGTTCGGCTGGTCCCCGGACTGGCCGACCGGCTACACGCTGATGCAGCCGCTGTTCGACGGCGGCACGATCGCCAACGGCGCGAACAACATCTCGCAGCTGAACGTCGACTGGGTCAACGAGGCGATCAAGAAGAACGTCACCATCGCCGACTCGGCCGAGGCCGGCAAGGCCTGGGCCGCGCTGGACAAGCGGATCATGGAGGAGGAGGCGCCGATCATCCCCGAGACGTTCCAGCGCCGTTTCTACCTCTACGGCGACAAGGTCGGCGGGGCGATGTTCCACCCGCTGTGGTCCTCGGCCGTCTTCTACAAGCTGTTCGTGAAGGCCTGACGCCGACACTCCCGGGGCGGGGCGCCCGCGTGGCGCCCCGCCCGCTCCACTCCCCCTCGTCGGCGCCTGCCAGGGAAATCCATCGCCATGTTCCGCTTCCTCATCCGCCGGGCAATCGGCGCACTGGTCATCCTGCTGATCATCAGTGTCATCACGTTCGTCCTCTTCTACGTCGCGCCCCGCGACCCGGCCCGGGTGGCCTGCGGCAAGGTGTGCACACCCGAGACGCTGGCGCTGGTCAAGCGCAACCTCGGCATCGCCGATCCGCTGCCGGTGCAGTACTGGCACTGGCTCCAGGGTGTGTTCGTCGGCCGGGACTACACCTCCTTCGGACACTGTCCGGCGCCGTGCCTGGGCTACTCCTTCCACAACCGTGAGCCGGTCGTCGGCACCATCCTCGACCGCTTCCCCACGACGTTCTTCCTCTCCGTCGGCAGCGCGTTCGTCTTCGTGCTCTTCGGTGTGGGCACCGGCATGCTCGCCGCGGTCAAGCAGGGCAAGTGGCTGGACAAGGTCGCTTCCTCGGCGTCGCTGATCGGTTCGTCGATGCAGATCTACTTCATCGGCGTGATCGCCATGTACTACCTCGCGGACCAGTGGCACATCCTGGACCGTCCCAAGGAAGTCCCCTTCACCGACGACCCGGTCGGCTGGTTCAACGGACTGCTGCTGCCCTGGCTGGTACTGGCGCTGATCTTCGCCGCCAACTACACCCGCATGACCCGCTCCCAGCTCGTGGAGACGCTGAGCGAGGACTACGTGCGCACCGCGCGCGCCAAGGGCCTCTCCCGCCGGACGGTGTTCTTCAGATTCGCCTGGCGCGGCGCCATGGGTCCGATCGTCACCATCTTCGGCCTCGACATCGGCGTGCTCCTGGGCGGTGCGATCATCACCGAGAAGACCTTCGGCCTGCACGGCATCGGCGCCCTCTCGGTCAAGGCCGTCAATGACAACGACCTCCCGTTGATCCTCGGCGTCGTCCTGATCGCGGCCGCGGCGATCGTCGTCTTCAACATCGTCGTCGACGCCGTCTACGCCCTCATCGACCCGCGCGTCCGCCTCGCCTAGGGAGAGATCCAGTGAGCACCCCCTTCCTCTCCGTACGCGATCTGCGCGTGCACTTCTCCACCGAAGACGGCATGGTCAAGGCCGTCGACGGGCTGTCCTTCGACGTCGAGAAGGGCAAGACCCTCGGCATCGTCGGCGAGTCCGGCTCCGGCAAGTCGGTCACCAACCTGACCATCCTCGGTCTGCACCACCCCGACCACACCGAGATCGAGGGCGAGATCCTGCTCGACGGGCAGGACCTGCTGGCCGCCTCCGAGCGGGAGCTGGAGCGGCTGCGCGGCAACAAGATGGCGATGATCTTCCAGGACGCCCTGGCCTCGCTGTCGCCGTACCACACCATCGGCAAGCAGATCGGCGAGACGTACCGCAAGCACACCGGCGCCTCCAAGAAGGAGGCCCGGGCGCGGGCCGTCGAGATGCTGACCAAGGTGGGCATTCCGCAGCCCGACCTCCGGGTGGACGACTACCCGCACCAGTTCTCCGGCGGTATGCGCCAGCGCGCGATGATCGCCATGTCGCTGGTCTGCGACCCGGAGCTGCTGATCGCGGACGAGCCGACCACCGCCCTGGACGTCACCGTGCAGGCCCAGATCGTGGACCTGCTCAAGGACCTCCAGCAGGAGACCGGCACCTCGATCATCTTCATCACCCACGACCTCGGTGTCATCGCAGACGTCGCGGACGACGTGCTGGTGATGTACGGCGGCCGCTGCGTGGAGCGCGGTACGAAGAAGGAGGTGCTGAGCTCCCCGCAGCACCCGTACACGCTGGGCCTGCTGAGCTCGATGCCGAGCCTGGACGGTCCGGTCGACGTGCCGCTCTCGCCGATCCCCGGCGCCCCGCCGAGCCTCCTCAACCCGCCGAGCGGCTGCCGCTTCCACCCGCGGTGTTCCTTCACCGAGCAGGTGAGCGGCGGGCGCTGCGCGAGCGAGCAGCCGGCGCTGGAGATCACCGGCGGCCGCGGATCCGCCTGCCACCTCACCGCCGGGCAGCGCGCCGAGTTCTTCGCGGACTTCGCCGGCACCCGGCACAACTGACGTACAAGAGACGGGACTTCCCTACCATGAGCAGCACAGATCCCCTCCTGGACGTCTCCGGACTCACCAAGCACTTCCCGATCAAGGGCGGCTTCCCGATCCGGCGGACGATCGGGGCGGTGCAGGCGGTCGACGGACTGGACTTCACCGTCGCGGCGGGCGAGAGCCTGGGCCTGGTCGGCGAGTCCGGCTGCGGCAAGTCGACCACGGGCCGGCTGATCACCCGGCTCCTGGAGCCGACGGCCGGCCGGATCTCGTACCGCGGGCAGGACATCACGCACGCCTCGCGCAAGCAGCTGGCCCCGGTCCGCTCCGAGATCCAGATGATCTTCCAGGACCCGTACGCCTCGCTGAACCCGCGGCAGACCGTCGGCAAGATCATCACCGCGCCGATGGAGATCAACGGCATCGAGCCGGCGGGCGGCCGCGAGGCGCGTGTGCGGGAGCTGCTGGAGACCGTCGGGCTCAACCCGGAGCACTACAACCGCTTCCCGCACGAGTTCTCCGGCGGCCAGCGCCAGCGCATCGGGGTGGCCCGCGCGCTCGCCCTGGAGCCGAAGCTGATCGTGGCGGACGAGCCGGTCTCGGCGCTGGACGTGTCGATCCAGGCGCAGGTGGTGAACCTGCTCCAGAAGCTCCAGAAGGAGCTCGGGATCGCCTTCCTGTTCATCGCCCACGACCTGGCCGTCGTGCGGCACTTCTCGCAGCGCGTCGCGGTGATGTACCTCGGCCGGATCGTGGAGATCGCCGACCGCGAGGACCTGTACGGCAACCCGCGCCACCCGTACACCCGGGCGCTGCTGTCGGCCGTGCCGGAGGCGACCGCCGACGACACCCCGGCCCGGGAGCGCATCCGGCTCGCCGGTGACGTGCCCTCCCCCGTCAACCCGCCGTCGGGCTGCCGCTTCCGCACCCGCTGCTGGAAGGCGACGGACAAGTGCGCGAGCGAGGCCCCGCCGCTGGTGCGGATCGAGGGCAGCCGCGAGGGCCATCTGACGGCCTGCCACTACCCCGAGGAGGCCGGGACCGCCGCGGCCGTCCCGAAGGCCCGTGAGGCCGCCTCCGAGGCGGATGCCGGCAAGAAGCCCGGCAAGAAGAAGGCCTGACATCCCGGCGGGTTCCGTGGCCGTGGTCCCGACCGGGCCCGGTCCCGGAACCCGTCGGCCCCGAGGAAC
>NZ_JBHJQP010000078.1:0-33583 GCF_042262625.1 Streptomyces sp. NPDC056347
GTGCCGGAATCCGGCACCGCCCCTCACCCCTTGCTCACTGACCGGCCACGGCGTTGTTCCCGCCGCCCTGGCCGGGGCGACCGTTGTCCAGCCCGTCGCCCGGCTGCTCCGGGGACTGGCTCGGCGGCGGCACCTCCGGCGACTGGCTGGGCGGCACCTCGGGCGACTGGCTCGGCGGTACGTCCGGCGACTGGGTCGGCTGCTGCGAGGGGGTGTCCGGCGACTTGCTCGGGCTGGTGTCGGTGCTCGCGGACTGCGAGGGGGGCGCCGTAGGCGAGTTCGGGACGGTGGCCTGGCCGCGCTCGACGTCCTCCAGGTCGAACCGGGTGGTGGAGCCGCCGCCCAGCGCGCCGAGCGTGTAGTCCGCCCAGATCTCCGCCGGGAAGCCGCCGCCGTTGGCCCGGCCGGAATTGGCGGTGCCGGTCAGGCTGACCTGCTTGCCGCCGTCGGGGGACTCGCCGAAGAGCGCGACGACGGTGGTCAGCTCGGGGGTGTAGGCGGCGAACCAGGCCGACTTGTTGTTCTCCGAGGTGCCGGTCTTGCCCGCCGCGTCGTAGGCGCCGGTGTTGGCGGCCTGGCCGGAGCCGGCGTCCACGACACCGGTCAGCACGGAGGTGACGGTGTCGGCGGACTTGCGGCTGATCACCTGCTTGCCGATGCCCTCGACCGGGTCGACGGTCCGGTCGCGGTGCTTGGCGGACTTCACGATGAAGGGGGTGACCTTCTTGCCGTGGTTGTCGAGCGTGGCGTACGCGCCCGCCATGTCCCAGGTCGAGGCGTTCATGGTGCCGAGCGTGATGGCGGGGCGTTCGGGGAAGTTCTTGTCCGGCAGACCGAGGGCCAGTGCGGTCTTCTTCACCTCGGCCGGGCCGACGTCGACGACCATCTGCGCGAAGGCGGAGTTGATCGACGCGTTCATCGCCTTCTGCACGGTGACGGAGCCGTAGCTCCGGTCGTCCTCGTTCTCCGGGTCGAACGGGGTGTCGCTGCCGACGACGGGCCGCCTGCTGGTGCCGTCGTAGCGGGTGTTGACGCCGATCAGGTCGCCGTCCTGGGTCTTGGACCCGTTCTCCAGCGCGGAGGCGAACACCAGCGGCTTGAAGGTGGAGGCGGGCTGGAAGTCCCGGCGGGTGGCGTTCGAGAAGTAGTGCTTGACGTAGTCCACCCCGCCGTACATCGCGACGACGGCGCCGGTCTTCGGGTTCAGGGACGTGGCGCCCGCCTGGACGGTCGCGTCGACCTTGTTGCCCTTGCGGTCCAGCTTGGACTCCAGCTGGCGGTCGACGGACTCCTCCAGCTGCTTCTGCTTCTTCTTGTCGATGTTGAGCGTGAAGGTCCAGCCGCCGGCCTGCCGCATCTCGTCGGTGACGCCCTGCTTGCGCAGCTCCTCGTTGGCGGCCTCGACGAGATACCCGGTCTGGCCCTCCATGCCCTTGGCGGGCTTGGCCTTCTGCGGGACGGGGAACTTCAGCTTGTCGCGCTCGGCCCGGTCGAGCCACTTCATCTCGACCATGTTGTCCAGGGTGTAGCCCCAGCGGTCCTTGACCAGCTTCCTGCCGGTCTCGCTCGCGGTCTGCCAGTCGTACTGGCTGGGGGCCTGGAGCACGGAGGCCAGGTAGGCGCCCTGGGAGACGGTGAGGTCCGAGGCGTCGACGCCGTAGTACGCCTGCGCCGCGGCCTGGATGCCGCTGGCGCCGCGCCCGTAGTAGGCGGTGTTGATGTACCCGGCGAGGATGTACTCCTTGCTCTTCTTGCTGTCGACCTTGAGCGAGATCACCAGTTCCTTGAGCTTCCGGCTGATCGTCGGGTCCTGCGTCAGGTAGTAGTTCTTCACGTACTGCTGGGTGATGGTCGAACCACCCTGCTTGCCCTTGCCGCTGAGGGTGTTGAGCAGACCGCGCGCGGTGCCCTTCAGGTCGATGCCCTTGTCGTCGTAGAACGTCTTGTTCTCGGCGGCGACGAAGGTGTGCTGCACCTTCAGGGGCACCTCGGACAGGTCGACGATCTGGCGGTTGACACCGTCGCCGGTCCGGGTCATCAGTGACCCGTCGCTGTACTGGTAGACGTTGCTCTGCCGCTCGGCCAGGGCGTTGGCCTTCGGGATGTCCACGTACAGGTAGAGGGCGACGAAGGCGCCCATGACCAGCAGGCAGAACCCGAAGAAGGCACCCAGCAGCTTCCGCCAGGTGAAGAGTCTGCGTATGCCGCCGCTCTTCGCAGCCCTTCTCTGGGCTCGCCGCGCATCCGCTCGACCCATCGCTGTTTTGCTCCTGTTTCTCTGCTCGACCCGCTCAGCTCAGCCCAGCCAGCTAACACCGTCGGCAAGGACGAAAAGCAAGAGATGCGGTCTTTTGTGGACGTGACAATCAGCACCCGCTCCTGAGGGAACCGACTCCCGAGAGGCCCTCAAGGTTGCCATCCGGGGTAATGTGTAATCACATTGCTAGCACCGAGCACGCCTTCGAAACGGGGGACCCCATGACCGGCCACGACACCGGGCACGACGCCACCACCCAGGACACCGACCTCGCGCCCGACGCCCCGCAGATGCCCGAACCCCAGGTGAGAGAGGTGACGGCACACAGCATCCCCGGCGGCCTCGGCCTGCTCCTGACGGTGCTCGGGGTGATCGGCGGCATCGGCCTCGCGATCGTCGGCGGCGTCGTCGGCTCGAACGGCAACAACGCGGTGGGCGTCCCGGTCTGCATCTTCGGGGTACTGCTCGCCATCGCCTCGTTCTTCTGCATGACGGGTGTGAAGATGGTCGCACCGGGCGAGGCCCGGGTGATCCAGCTCTTCGGCCGGTACGTCGGCACGATCCGCACCGACGGGCTGCGCTGGATCAACCCGCTCACCAGCAGCCGCAAGATCTCCACCCGGGTCCGCAACCACGAGACCGCCGTCCTCAAGGTCAACGACGCCTACGGCAACCCGATCGAGCTCGCCGCGATCGTCGTCTGGAAGGTCGAGGACACCGCCCAGGCACTCTTCGAGGTGGACGACTTCCTGGAGTTCGTCGCCACCCAGACCGAGGCCGCGGTCCGGCACATCGCGATCGAGTACCCCTACGACGCCCACGACGAGGGCGGGCTCTCGCTGCGCGGCAACGCCGAGGAGATCACCGAGAAGCTGGCCGTGGAGCTCACCGCCCGGGTGCAGGCCGCCGGGGTACGGATCATCGAGTCGCGCTTCAGCCACCTCGCGTACGCCCCGGAGATCGCCTCCGCGATGCTCCAGCGCCAGCAGGCCGGTGCGGTGGTCGCGGCCCGGCAGCAGATCGTCGAGGGTGCGGTCGGCATGGTCGAGATGGCGCTGACCCGGATCGCCGAGCAGGACATCGTCGAGCTCGACGCCGAGCGCAAGGCGTCGATGGTCAGCAACCTGATGGTGGTGCTGTGCGGCGACCGCGCGGCCCAGCCGGTCCTGAACACGGGCACTCTTTACCAGTGACCGAACAGACCCCGGCCCGCCGGACCCCGCCGCAGCGCAAGCAGATGCTGCTGCGGCTGGATCCGGCGGTCCACGACGCGCTGGCCCGCTGGGCGTCCGACGAGCTGCGCAGCGCGAACGCCCAGATCGAGTTCCTGCTGCGCAGGGCGCTGGCGGAGGCGGGCCGGCTGCCGGGCACGGCGAGGCCGATCCCCCGCCGGGGCCGCCCCCCGAAGGACTCGCGGGAGGCGCGGGGGCCGCACGAGACCCCGGAGCCGGGTGAGCCGCGAGAGACGCGCGAGGCCCCGGAGCCGGGCGAGCCGCGAGAGACGCGGGAGACCTCGGAGCCGGGCGGGCCGCAGGAGACGCGGGAGGCACCGGAGGCCTGAATTCCACAGCGGCGCGGAGCGGCGACCAGGGTATGCACCAGGGGTATACATCGCGGGTATACACACCGTGTACAGTGCTCCGCATGTCTATCGGCCACACCCTGCTCGGGCTCCTGGAGTCCGGCCCCCGCCATGGCTACGACCTCAAACGCGAGTTCGACGAGAAGTTCGGCCATGACCGCCCCCTGCACTACGGGCAGGTCTACTCGACCATGTCCCGGCTGCTCAAGAACGGCCTCGTCGAGGTCGACGGCATCGAGAGCGGCGGCGGCCCCGAGCGCAAGCGCTACGCCATCACCGAGGCCGGGATCACCGATGTCGGCGCCTGGCTCTCGCAGCCGGAGAAGCCCGAGCCGTACCTCCAGTCGACGCTCTACACCAAGGTCGTCCTGGCCCTGCTCACCGGGCGCAGCGCCGAGTCCCTGCTGGACACCCAGCGCGCCGAGCACCTGCGCCTGATGCGCATCCTCACCGACCGCAAGCGCAAGGGCGATCTGGCCGACCAGCTGATCTGCGACCACGCGCTCTTCCACCTCGAAGCCGATCTGCGCTGGCTGGAACTGACCGCCGCCCGGCTCGACCGACTCGCCATGGAGGTGGGCGCGTGATCCCCGCCGGTTCCCTGCTCAGCGCCGACAGCCTGCACAAGACGTACAACCGGACGCCCGCGCTCGACGGCGCGTCCTTCTCGATCCACCCCGGCGAGGTCGTCGCCGTGCTGGGCCCCTCCGGCTCCGGCAAGTCGACCCTGCTGCACTGCCTCGCGGGCATCGTCACCCCGGACCGGGGCACGATCACCTACGCGGGCCGCGAGCTCTCCGCCATGTCGGACTCCGAGCGCAGCGCACTGCGCCGTACCGAGTTCGGCTTCGTCTTCCAGTTCGGCCAGCTCGTCCCTGAGCTGACCTGCGTGGAGAACGTCGCGCTGCCGCTGCGGCTGGCGGGGGCCAAGCGCAAGGAGGCCGAGCGCACCGCCCTGCACTGGCTGGAGCGGCTGGAGGTCGACAACGTCGCCTCCCAGCGTCCGGGCGAGGTCTCCGGCGGCCAGGGCCAGCGCGTCGCCGTGGCCCGCGCGCTGTCCGCGTCCCCGAAGGTGATCTTCGCGGACGAGCCGACCGGCGCGCTGGACTCGCTGAACGGCGAGCGCGTGATGCAGCTGCTCACCGAGGCGGCCCGGTCCACCAACGTCGCCGTGGTCCTGGTGACCCACGAGGCGCGGGTGGCCGCCTACTCCGACCGCGACGTCACCGTGCGCGACGGGCGGACCCGCGACCTGGAGCACATCGGATGACCCTGCTCGACGAGAAGAACGCGTCGGCCCCGCCCGCCGTTCCTCGCCCCACCGCCCCCACCGGCCTCGCGGCCTGGATACGCGACCTCGGCCTCGGCATGCGCTTCGGCGCCGGCGGCGGCCGCGAGGGCTGGATCCGCACCGCGCTGACCGCCGTCGGCGTCGGCCTCGGCGTGGCCCTGCTGCTGACCGCCGCCTCCGTGCCGCACATGCTCCAGCAGCGTTCCGACCGCAGCGCGGCCCGCGCCGCGAGCGTCATCGACTACTCACCGGGCAAGCCGGCCCCGAAGTCGGACGTCTCGGTGCTGCGGTTCGACGTCGAGACGGAGTTCCGCGGCCGCGTCGTCGAGGGCCAGCTGATGCGCGCGGACGGCGCGCACCCGGTGCGCCCGCCGGGCGTCGACCGCTTCCCCGCCCCGGGCGAGGCCGTGGTCTCCCCCGCGCTGAAGGAGCTGCTGGAATCGTCCGACGGCGCCCTCCTCAAGGACCGGCTGCCGTACCGGATCACCGGCACGATCGCCGACCCGGGCCTGGTCTCGCCGGGCGACCTGATCTATTACGCGGGCGACGGCACCCTGAGCACCGACCGGGGCGGCCAGCGGCTCGCCGGGTACGGCGACCGGAACATGGGCGAGGAGATGCCGCCCATCCTGATCGTGCTGATCATCATGATCTGCGTGGTGCTGCTGATGCCGGTCGCGATCTTCATCGTGACCGCGGTGCGGTTCGGCGGCGAGCGCCGCGACCGCCGGCTCGCCGCGCTGCGCCTGGTCGGCACGGACATCCGGATGACCCGGCGGATCGCTGCGGGCGAGGCCCTGTTCGGGGCGCTCCTCGGCGTGGTGACGGGTGTGGTGTTCTTCTTCGCGGGCCGGGAGTTCGTCGGCGGCATCGAGGTGTGGAACGTCAGCGTCTTCCCGGCCGACCTGGTGCCCGATCCCCTGCTGACGGCGCTGGTGGTCGTCGCGGTGCCGCTGACGGCGGTGGTGGTGACGCTCGGCGCGATGCGCGCGGTGGTGATCGAGCCCCTCGGCGTCATCCGCAACGGCCGCAGCCGCGGGCGCCGGATCTGGTGGCGGCTGCCGGTGCCGCTCGCCGGCCTGGCGGTGCTCGGTCTGACCGGCAAGGTCGACGCGTACGGCCCGGTCAATCCGTATCCGATCGCGGGCGGGGCGGTGCTGGTCCTGGTCGGTCTCGCGCTGCTGCTGCCCTGGCTGGTCGAGGCGCTGGTGAACCGGCTGAACGGCGGCCCGGTCTCCTGGCAGCTCGCCGTCCGCAGGCTCCAGCTGAGCAGCGGGACGGCCTCCCGGGCGGTCAGCGGGATCACGGTGGCGGTCGCGGGCGCGGTGGCGCTGCAGATGATGTTCGCCGCGGTCGGCGACGAGTTCAACAAGCTGATCGACGAGAACACCTCGGGGGCCCAGTTCTCCTCGTACTCCCAGAAGGTCGCCCGGGACGGTGCCACCCGGACCGCCGAGGCGCTCCGGGCCACCAAGGGCGTCAAGTCGGTCGTCGGCATGGTCAGCGTCTACGTCACCCACCCCGGCAGCTCCGAGGACGAGGAGGTCCAGCGGACCACCAGCCTGACCATCGCCGACTGCGCGAGCCTGCGCGAGATGGCCCGGATCGGCGCCTGCGAGGACGGCGACACCTTCGTCTCCCACCCCGCGAAGGACAAGGACATGTCGCGGTGGATCGACCGGACGGCCCGCAAGGGCAAGGACGTCCTGATCGAGTCCAGTGGCCCCGCCAGGAAGTCGGTGCGGTGGACGCTGCCTGCCGACGCCCGGACCGTCACGGCCCGGAACACCGAGCTGGGCGACGGCGCCACCGGCATCCTGGCCACCCTCGGCGCGGTGGACCCGAGCACCCTGCCGGACGCGACGACCGAGACGCGGATCACGATCGACCCGAGCGTGCCGGATGTTGCGGAGTACGTACGGAACACGGTGGCCCGGGGCGACCCCACCGCCCGGGTGGCGACCTTCCAGTCGGAGGCCCGGGACAAGAAGTACGCCAGCGTGCAGCGCGGCCTCCAGGTCGGCGGGACGGCGACGCTGCTGCTGATCGCGGCCTCGATGATGGTCTCCCAGCTGGAACAGCTGCGTGAGCGCAAGCGTCTGCTCTCGGTGCTGGTCGCCTTCGGTACGAAGCGCTCCACGCTGGGCTGGTCGGTGCTCTGGCAGACGGCGGTACCGGTGGTCATCGGCATGGTGGTGGCCGTCGCGGGCGGGCTCGGCCTGGGCGCGACCCTGATCTACATGATCGACAAGGAGGTCACCGACTGGTGGCTGTTCCTGCCGATGGCCGGTGCGGGCGTGGCGCTGATTGCGCTGGTCACTCTGGTGTCGCTGCCTCCGCTGTGGCGCATGATGCGGCCGGAAGGGCTGCGTACGGAGTGACGCGGCGGTAGAGAGGTGAGGTGAGGGGGCGTGGCCTGCGGGCCGCGCCCCTTCGGCCGTTCCCCCTCAGGCGCCGGCCCCGTCCCCCACGCCGTCGGTCACCCGGACCGGCAGCGCCGCCATCGCCTGGCGCAGCGCCGCCGCGAGTTCTTCGAACTCCTCCTGCCGCGCCGCCCCGGTCCGCATCCCCAGGGCGACCCGCCGCGACGGCGCCGGTTCGGTGAAGTAGCCGGTGGCCAGGGCGTCGTTGCGGCCGGTCTCGACGGTCAGCGCGGTACGCGGCAGCAGCGTCACGCCGAGCCCGCCGGCGACCAGCTGGACCAGGGTGGAGAGCCCGGCCGCGGTCGTGGTGACGGGGGCGCCCGTGGTGCGCCCGGCCTCCCGGCAGATGTCCAGGGCCTGGTCGCGCAGGCAGTGCCCCTCGTCGAGCAGCAGCAGCGGCAGCTCGCGCAGCGCCTCGCGCGGGATGTCGGCGCGCCCGCCCAGCCAGTGGTCCTTCTCCATGACCAGGACGAAGTCCTCGTCGAAGAGCGGGAGTTCGGTCACCCCCGGCACCCCGAGCGGTACCGCGAGCAGCAGCAGGTCCAGCCTTCCGGCGGCCAGCCCGTCCAGCAGCGAGGCGGTCTGCTCCTCGTGGACCTGGAGGTCGAGCTCCGGGTAGCGCTCGTGGACCAGCCCGAGCACGGTCGGCAGCAGATACGGGGCGACGGTCGGGATCACGCCCAGCCTGAGCACTCCGGTGAACGGCGCCCGGACCGCCTCGGCCTCCTCCATCAGCTCACCGACGGCCTCCAGCACCGCCCGCGCCCTGGCCGCGAGCCGCTCCCCCGCCGGCGAGAGCAGCACCTTGCGCGTCGTACGCTCGATGAGCCGGACACCCAGTGTCTCCTCCAGCGCCGACACCGCCCCGGAGAGCGCGGGCTGGCTCATCCCGATCGATGCCGCGGCGTCCCGGAAGTGCAGGCACTCCGCGACGGCGACGAAGGCACGCAGCTGGGAGAGGCTGGGCTGTTTGGGGCGAGTGCCCTGATTGCTCTGCACCACTGATAGGCACCTCCGATCATCACGAGCAAGTGTAGCTATTTCCGTGATCAATGCACTCTGTGCCAAGGTGGATCTCGTCCAACCCTCAGGAAAACCCCAAAAGGGATTTCCAACGCTTCAAGGAGAGCGCGTGCTCACTGTCGGTGACAAGTTCCCCGAGTTCGACCTGACTGCCTGTGTCTCGCTGGAGAGCGGCAAGGAATTCGAGCAGATCAACCACAAGACCTACGAGGGCAAGTGGAAGATCGTCTTCGCGTGGCCGAAGGACTTCACCTTCGTGTGCCCGACGGAGATCGCCGCCTTCGGCAAGCTGAACGACGAGTTCGCCGACCGTGACGCGCAGATCCTCGGCTTCTCCGGCGACTCCGAGTTCGTGCACCACGCCTGGCGCAAGGACCACCCGGACCTGACCGACCTGCCCTTCCCGATGATGGCCGACTCGAAGCACGAGCTCATGCGTGACCTCGGCATCGAGGGCGAGGACGGCTTCGCGCAGCGCGCCGTCTTCATCGTCGACCAGAACAACGAGATCCAGTTCACGATGGTGACCGCCGGTTCCGTGGGCCGTAACCCCAAGGAGGTCCTGCGGGTCCTGGACGCCCTGCAGACCGACGAGCTGTGCCCGTGCAACTGGACCAAGGGCGAGAACACCCTCGACCCGGTCGCGCTCCTCTCGGGCGAGTGAGCTGACGGCGACATGGCACTCGACGAACTGAAGGCCGCCGTACCGGACTTCGCCAAGGACCTGAAGCTGAACCTCGGTTCGGTGATCGGGAACAGCGAGCTCCCGCAGCAGCAGCTGTGGGGCACCGTCCTCGCCTGCGCGATCGCCTCGCGCTCGCCGAAGGTGCTGCGCGAGCTGGAGCCTGAGGCGAAGGCCAACCTCTCCGCGGAGGCGTACACCGCCGCGAAGGCGGCAGCCGCCATCATGGCGATGAACAACGTCTTCTACCGGACCCGGCACCTGCTGTCGGACCCCGAGTACGGGACGCTCCGCGCGGGCCTGCGGATGAACGTCATCGGCAAGCCCGGTGTGGAGAAGGTCGACTTCGAGCTGTGGTCGCTCGCGGTCTCCGCGATCAACGGCTGCGGCCAGTGCCTGGACTCGCACGAGCAGGTGCTCCGCAAGTCCGGCGTGGACCGGGAGACCGTCCAGGAAGCCGTCAAGATCGCCTCGGTGATCCAGGCGGTCGGCGTGACCCTCGAAGCCGAGGCCGTGCTCGCCGAGTAGGACCGTAGTACCTCGCGTACCTCCTCGGTACGCGGCAGGGCCCCGTGGACGACCGACCGTCCACGGGGCCCTTCGTCATGTCCTTGCCGCTACCCGTCCTTCGGGCCGCCTCCGCCGCCCGGGGCGGTCCCGGACGTCGCGCCGGGGGCGGGCGTCGGGGCGACGTCGAGCGCGGTCGCCCCGTGCGGCGCCGGGGCGTGGCGCAACGCCTCCTCCTGCCCGTACGTCCGCAGATAGCCGACCACCGTGTTGGTGACCGCGACCAGCGGGACCGCGACGACCGCGCCGCCGATGCCCGCCATCAGACCGCCCGCCGCGACCGAGAGGACCACGGCCAGCGGATGCACCCGCACCGCGCGCCCCAGGATGAACGGCTGGAGCACATGGCCCTCGATCTGCTGCACCGCGAGCACCACCGCCAGCACCATCAGCGCGGCGAACACCCCCTGGGTGACCAGCGCGACGACCACCGCCAGCGCCCCGGAGATCACCGCGCCGACCAGCGGGATGAAGGCGAAGAGGAAGATGAAGACGGCCAGCGGCACCGCCATCGGCACATCGAGGAAGAAGATCCCGAGCCCGATGAAGATCGCGTCGATCAGCGCGACTATGACGGTGCCCCGCACATAGGCGGTCAGCGTCCGCCAGGCACGCGGCCCGGCCCCCGCGACGCCCGGCCGGGCCTGGGCGGGCACCAGCTTCAGCACCCACTGCCAGATCCGCCGCCCGTCGTACAGCAGGAAGAGCGTCGAGAACATCGCCAGCAGCATGCCGGTGAGGACCTCCACCATCACGGTGACGCCCTGGAGTCCGGCCGTGGTGATCTGCTCGGTGTTGGTGCCGATGGTGTCGCTGAGGTTCTTCGCGACGTCGTTGATCTGCTGCTCGGTGACGTGGAAGGGGCTGTCGAGCAGCCAGTGCTTCAGCTCCTCGATACCGTCGCGCACCTTGTCGGAGAGGGTGTCGAGGTTGTCCATCACCTGCCAGACCACGAACCAGCCGACCAGGCCCATGATGACGAAGCCGAGCACCGCCGTGACGGCGGTGGCCAGTCCGCGCGGCAGCCCGTGGTGCCGCAGCCGGGCGACGGTCGGCTGGAGCAGGGCCGTGACGAGCAGCGCGGCGACGAAGGCCAGCACCACCAGCTGCACGGCGCTGATGATCCACATCAGCACCCAGAGGGTGCCCGCGAGGACCAGCAGCCGCCAGCCCGCCTCGGCCGCCACACGCATCCCCCAGGGAATCGCCGCGACCGGATCGGGCCGGGCGGCGACGGACGGCGCGTACGAGGGCGGCGGCGGCACATGGCCGGCCGTCGCGGCGGGCGGGGCCTCCTTCCCGGCCTCCTTCTCCGCCTCCGGCTCGGCGGGGGCAGCGGCCTCCGGCACGGCGTCGGGCGGCGGTGCCGTCGGCGGCGGGGCCTCCTCGCACTCGGTCTCGGCCCTGCGCTGCTCCAGCCGGTCGCCCAAGTCGGTCAGTTCGGCGCCCAGCCGGGAGAGCCACCCCGGAAGTTTCGACATGATCGTTCCTTTTCCCCCGTCCTGTCCCCCGCCGCTCCCCGGCCGAGCCGCAGGAACCGACCGTACACGCGCGAAGCCCCCCACCGTAGAACGATGGGGGGCTCAGTGTGCGAGGAACCGGAACCTCTGGGGTTCTAGTACCAGTTGTGCTGCTGCCAGAAGGACCAGGCGCCGCACGGGCTGCCGTACTTCCCGTTCATGTAGTTGAGGCCCCACTTGATCTGGGTCGCCGGGTTGGTCTGCCAGTCGGCACCGGCGGTGGCCATCTTGGAGGCCGGCAGCGCCTGCACGAGGCCGTAGGCACCGGACGACGGGTTGGACGCCCGGTAGTTCCACGTGGACTCGTGGTTCACGATGTTGCTGAAGCACTGGAACTGACCGGCGGGGACCATCTGCCGCGCGATCGCCTGGACCTCGGCGGCGGTGTACGAGCCCTGCGCGGCGAAGCTGGAGGCGCTGCGGACCGAGGAACGGTTGGCCCGCTCCTCCTTCTTCTTGCGCTCCTGCTCGACCCGCTGCTCGGCCGCCGCCTTCTTCGACTTGGCGTCCTTGGCGGCCTGGATGCGGGCCGCTTCCTCCACGGACTTCTTCGCCGCGGCGTCGGCGGCGGACGCCTGGGCGTCGGCCTGCTGCGTCAGCGAAGCTGTCTGTACCTGGGCCTGCTGGCCCGCGGGGATGTCTGCGAGCAGCGTGGTGTCGGCTGCGGTCGCCTCGAAGTTGTTGTCGTCGACAGCGGGAGTGCTGCCCGACGCAACGCCCACGACGGCGCCAACGGTGGTTACGGCGGTGGCTGATGCCACGGCGAACCCCCGGACCGAGATCCGGCTCACACGGTGTCCTTCCAGCATCGCCCGCTTAGGTGACCTCGCGGACGCAATCGTGCCCCTGGCGCTGGCCTCCCTACTGCTTGGGTCACGGGAGGCACGGGCCCGGTGGGCGACTCCCGAAGGAGCGCCGCGTGGTACTCGCGGGCGGCATACGGACGGCGTCTGTTGAGTTGTGCGGTGCATGGCACCTCGAAAGGTGCGGGTGTGCCGTATGCGGGGCCTGACGGAAGCAAGACTCTGCCGGAACGGCACGCCGGGAAGCAATTCTCTGTTGCGTGTGAAAGCTCACACCTCGTTTGGAGCAGATGATTTTCGGAAACAGAGCCGAGACGTGGCGACGCCCGGCTAAGCTGTTTCGCTCGCCGGGCGGCACCGTGGGTCACATCCCCTGTCAGATCTGGCCTTCCTCCAGCATTTCGGTCACCAGGGCGGCGATCTGCGAACGCTCGGAGCGGGTGAGGGTGACATGCGCGAAGAGCGGATGCCCCTTCAGCTTCTCGACCACGGCGACGACTCCGTCGTACCGGCCGACCCGCAGGTTGTCCCGCTGCGCCACGTCATGGGTGAGAACCACCCGGGAGTTCGCCCCGATCCTGGACAACACGGTCAGCAGGACGTTCCGTTCGAGCGACTGCGCCTCGTCGACGATCACGAAGGCGTCGTGCAGCGAGCGGCCCCGGATGTGGGTGAGCGGCAGGATCTCCAGCATCCCGCGTCCCAGCACCTCCTCGATGACCTCGCGCCCGGCGACCGCCGAGAGGGTGTCGAAGACGGCCTGCGCCCAGGGGCTCATCTTCTCGGCCTCGGTGCCGGGGAGGTAGCCCAGCTCCTGCCCGCCGACCGCGTACAGCGGGCGGAAGACCATCACCTTGCGGTGCTGCCTGCGCTCCAGGACGGCTTCGAGCCCGGCGCACAGGGCCAGCGCCGACTTGCCGGTGCCCGCCCGGCCGCCCAGCGACAGGATGCCGACGTCCTGGTCGAGGAGGAGGTCGAGCGCGATGCGCTGCTCGGCGCTGCGGCCGTGGATGCCGAAGGCCTCCCGGTCGCCGCGGACCAGGCGCACATTGCCCTCGGCGGTGACCCGGCCGAGCGCCTTGCCGCGCTCGGACTGGAGGACCAGCCCGGTGTGCACGGGCAGTTCGGCGGCCTCGGGGACGTACAGCGTCTCCTCGCCGTAGAGCAGGTCCACCTGCTCGCCGGAGAGGGAGAGCTCGGCCATGCCCGTCCAGCCGGAGTCGGTGATGGCGAGTTCGGCACGGTACTCCTCGGCGAGGAGGCCGACCGAGGACGCCTTGATGCGCAGGGGCAGGTCCTTGGAGACGACCGTGACGTCGTACCCCTCGGCCTGGAGGTTGCGCGCGACCGCGAGAATCCGTGAGTCGTTGTCCCCCAACCGGTAACCGGCGGGCAGTACGCCGGGGTCGGAGTGGTTCAGTTCGACGCGCAGCGTGCCGCCCAGGTCCCCGAGCGGGATCGGGGCGTCGAGCCTGCCGTACCGGATGCGGAAGTCGTCCAGCAGGCGCAGCGCCTGACGGGCGAAGTACCCGAGCTCCGGGTGGTGGCGTTTGGCCTCCAGTTCCGTGACCACGACGATCGGGAGCACGACTTCGTGTTCCTCGAAACGGGTCATGGCGTTCGGATCGGCCAGCAGGACGCTGGTGTCGAGAACGTAAGTGCGCCTGTCGGGAATGCGGCGCTTTGTGCTGGTCACCACGGAAGGACGTACCCCCTCGGACGAGGTTGGGGTGCGACGGCGTCGCGGAGCATCCCAATGGGAGAGGAATGACCGGGCGGGGACCCCGATGCACGGGCCGGAAACCGGCCCTCCGCGTCGGCCGCGTCGTTCTTACGGTCCTTCGTGTGCAAAGGGCCTCCCGGGGAGCGGACTCCATGCCGCTCGCTTGGACACGACGTCCGCCCGGTTACGACCGGACGTCGACCTGTCAGGGGTATTCCCTCGAACAACCGAAGCCATGCCGCCCGGGGCGTGCGGGCCGTGCGGGACGCCCGGGAGGCGTGTCAGCCGCCGTAGCGGCGTCCGCGGGCGGCGTAGTCGCGCAGCGCGCGCAGGAAGTCGACCTTGCGGAAGGCCGGCCAGAAGACCTCGCAGAAGTAGTACTCGGAGTGCGCGGTCTGCCAGAGCATGAAGCCGGACAGCCGCTGCTCGCCGCTGGTACGGATCACCAGGTCGGGATCGGGCTGGCCCCGGGTGTAGAGGTGCTCGGAGATCATGTCCGTGGAGACGATCTCGGCCAGGTCCTCGAAGGAGGTGCCCTTGGCGGAGTGGTCCAGCAGCAGCGAGCGGACCGCGTCGGCGATCTCCTGGCGGCCCCCGTAGCCGACGGCCACGTTGACCAGTATCCCGTCGACGCCGAGGGTGGCCTGCTCGGCCTCCTTGAGCACGGTCTGGGTGTCGGAGGGCAGCAGGTCCATCGTGCCGACGTGATGGACCCGCCAGCGGCCGTCGGCGGCGAGGTCGCGCACGGTGTTCTCGATGATCCCGAGGAGCGGCTTCAGCTCGGACTCGGGACGGTCGAAGTTGTCCGTGGAGAGCAGCCAGAGCGTGACGACCTCGACGTCCGTCTCGCTGCACCAGCCGAGCAGGTCCTTGATCTTGTCCGCGCCCGCCTGGTGCCCCTGCGCGGCCGTGCCGCCGGACGCCTTCGCCCAGCGCCGGTTGCCGTCGAGGATGACGCCGATGTGCTTGGGCACCTGGGTGAGGTCGAGGCGGGCCTCCACCCGGCGTGCGTAGAGCCCGTACACCAGGTCGCGCAAGTTCACTGAGTTTCACCCTCTCGGTTCCGTGCGGGCCCGACCGCCCCCCGCTGCCCGGGGTCCGGGGCCGTCCCCCCGGGGGTCACCGCACTCGTCCGCGGGGCGCTTCGCCCCGCCGTGCCGTGGCAGTCCCCGAAGCCGCCACATTACTGCGCTGGCGGGGCACCGGCCCAACCCGGTCTGTCACAAGTCCGTGATAAGGAGGGAAACGTGACTGATTCTCCTCTTCATTACCGTGCCCACGACGCCCGCTACGACTCCATGGAGTACCGCCGCACCGGCCGCAGCGGTCTCAAGCTCCCCGCCGTCTCCCTCGGCCTCTGGCACAACTTCGGCGACGACCGCACGCTGGACTCCCAGCGGGCGATCCTGCGCCGCGCCTTCGACCTCGGGGTGACCCACTTCGATCTGGCCAACAACTACGGGCCGCCGCCCGGCTCCGCCGAGCTGAACTTCGGCAAGCTCTTCCGCCAGGACTTCGCGCCCTACCGGGACGAGCTGATCATCTCCACCAAGGCGGGGTACGACATGCACCCCGGCCCGTACGGCGAGTGGGGCTCCCGCAAGTACCTGCTGTCGTCGCTGGACGCCTCGCTGAAGCGGATGGGCCTCGACTACGTCGACATCTTCTACTCGCACCGCTTCGACCCCGATACTCCGCTGGAGGAGACGATGGGGGCGCTGGCCTCCGCCGTCCAGCAGGGCAAGGCGCTCTACGCGGGCGTCTCCTCGTACAACGCGGAGCAGACCGCCGAGGCCGCCCGGCTGCTCCGGGAGATGGGCGTGCCGGCCCTGATCCACCAGCCGTCCTACTCGATGATCAACCGCTGGATCGAGGACGACGGGCTGCTCGACACCCTGGAGACGGCCGGCATGGGCTGCATCTCCTTCGTGCCGCTCGCCCAGGGGCTGCTCACCGGGAAGTACCTGAAGGGCATCCCGGAGGGTTCCCGCGCCACCCAGGGCAAGTCCCTGGACCCGGGGCTGCTCTCGGACGAGGTGGTGCGCCGGCTGAACGGACTGAACGCGATCGCCGAGCGGCGCGGCCAGTCGCTCGCCCAGCTGGCGCTGTGCTGGGTGCTGCGGGACAGCCGGATGACGTCCGCGCTGATCGGCGCGTCGAGCGTGGCGCAGCTGGAGGAGAACGTGGCGGCGCTCGCCGGACCGGCGCTGACCGGGGCGGAGCTGAAGGAGATCGACACCTTCGCCGTGGACACCGAGGGCACCAACATCTGGGCCGGCCGGGGCTGAGGCGACGGGTGGTTCCGCGGGGCCGGTGCGACCGGCGCCGCGGGCCCACAAAAAACGGGCCGGTCCGTGGGGGGGGATACGGACCGGCCCGAGGGGGGGGTTTCCACCATAACCCTTCGTAAGTGCCGACGCGTGCCACGCCACTCGACAATCACTCTCCGGATACAACACGGATGCGGACAGCTCCTGACCTGATGGGCGGCTAGCTTCCCGGCATGACGACCCGAACCGCACCCGTGACCTGGTCCGCCGCGAACGCCCGCCGGATGGAACGCCAGGGACTCACCGCCCGCACGGCCCTGTCCCCCGCCGGGGTGGTCGGTACGCTGCCGGCCGCGCACGCCCAGGTCCTCTCGGCCGCCGAGCTGTCCGTCGGGCTGCGGACCACGGGCGTGACCCGGGCCGGGGTGCGCGAGGCGCTGTGGCGGGACCGCACCCTGGTCAAGACCTTCGGGCCGCGCGGCACCGTGCACCTGCTGCCGGCCGACGAGCTGGCGATGTGGACGGGGGCCCTGTCCGCGCTGCCGGCCGGGCGCAGCCCGTTCACCGGGGAAGCCAGGATGACGCCGGAGCAGACCGAGACGGTGCTCGCGGCGATCGGGGACGCGCTGGCCGGGGCCGAGCTGACCGTGGACGAGCTCTCCGGGGCGGTGGTGGAGCGGGCCGGGGCGTGGGCGGGGGACCTGGTGATGCCCGCCTTCCAGGGGATGTGGCCGCGCTGGCGGCAGGTGATGCATCTGGCGGGCCACCGCGGGGTGCTGTGCTTCGCGCCGAACCGGGGCCGCAAGGTCACCTACACCCGCCCCGATGTCGTACCGCTCGACGGTCCGGTGGCGCTGGCCGCTCTCGCGCGCCGCTATCTCCACGCGTACGGACCTGCCACGCCCGCGCACTTCGCGAAGTGGCTGGCGCTGGCGCCGGGCCCGGCCGCGGAGCTGTTCGAGGGGCTCGCGGCGCGCGGGGAGATCGAGCCGGTGGCGTACGAGGGCGGGCCGGCGTGGGTGGTGGCGGGCGACACCGGCTTCTCGGCGGAACCGGCCCGCGGGGTGCGGCTGCTCCCCTATTTCGACGCCTTCCTCATCGCGTCCCGGCCGCGCGAGCGGCTCTTCCCCGGCGCGGCGTACACCCGGGCGCTGGCGGGCGGTCAGGCGGGGAACTTCCCGGTGCTGCTGGTCGACGGCGTGGCGGCCGGGGTGTGGCACCAGCGGCGTTCGGGCCGTCGGATCGCGGTCACCGTCGAGCCGCTGGCGCCGCTGCCGGGGCGGCTGCTGCGGGAGCTGGAGGCCGAGGTGGCGCGGGTCGGTGAGGTGCTGGAGGGGAACGCGGAGCTGACGGTGGGTGAGGTGACGGTGGGGCCGCACGCGTAGGGCGCGTGCGGCGGGATGGTGGCGCGTGGGGCGGGATGGTGGCGCGTGGGGCGCGTGCGGCGGGGCGGACGCGCGTACGGCGTGTGCGGCGGGGCGGCCCGGCGGCGCGGTCGGGCCGCGCGGTCAGGTGGGGGACGGGGCGCCGCGGTGGCCGCGGGTGAAGCGGATCGCCACGGTGTCCCCGCCGCCGACCACGAAGCTGCCGCCCTCGCAGCGGATCACGGCCTCGCGCACCTGGCCGTTGGCGTCGCCGCGCTCCTCGGTGCGGACGACCGTCCAGCCGCCGTCGGGCGGCCGCGGCAGGCCCGAGACGGTGGCGAACTCCCACTGCCCGGACGGCACGCACCAGTCGGGCAGGCCCGGCCAGGAGCCCGGCCCGACCCGCAGGCTTCCGTCCGATGCGCAGGTCAGCAGCAGCGACTGGCCGTCGGCCAGCAGGAATTCGACGGCCTCCGGCTCCGCGATCAGCCCCTCGGGGCGGTAGAAGACACCGAGCACCCCGGTGATCCGTACGCCACTGAGCCAGTCGGCCCTCCGCTGCCGCGGGACCCGCGGTGCGTCCTCCTCGTTGCCCGCCCT
Source organism: Streptomyces sp. NPDC056347 (assembly GCF_042262625.1). NCBI lineage: Bacteria > Bacillati > Actinomycetota > Actinomycetes > Kitasatosporales > Streptomycetaceae > Streptomyces > Streptomyces sp. NPDC056347. The sequence continues at coordinate 18,106 of NZ_JBHJQP010000078.1, forward strand.
CATGGTCGGCTCCCTCCCCAGGCGTTCACCGTCCAGGGTCGCACTCCGCGGGCGGTCGCGGAGGGCCGGCCGGTTTGCGGGCCTCGATCAGGAAGCGGGTGGTGTGGGCGGTGAACGGCCCCTCGGTCTCGATCAGGTGGTGCAGTTCGGCGAGCCGGGGCCGGTACTCCTCGACGGTGAAGCCCGGCACCATCCAGATCACCTTGCGCAGGAAGTAGACGACGGCGCCGATGTCGAAGAACTCGGTACGCAGCCGCTCGGACCGCAGATCGACGACCTCCAGCCCGGCCGACTCGGCGGCCGCCCGGGCCTGTTCGGGATCGCGGGCGCCGCGCACCTCGGGGGGCTGCGGGCCGAGGAAGTACTCGACGAGCTCGAAGACGCTGGCCGGGCCGACCGCTTGCGAGAAGTACGTGCCGCCGGGGGTGAGGACCCGGGCGATCTCCGTCCACCAGGTCGTCACCGGGTGACGGCTGACGACCAGGTCGAAGGCGTTGTCGCCGAAGGGCAGCGGCGGTTCGTCCGGGTCGGCGACCACGGCCGCGCCGCGCGGGTGCAGCAGCGCGGTGGCACGGGCGACGTTCGGCGGCCACGACTCGGTGGCCACGGTGAGGGGCGGCAGCTTCGGTACGGAGGCCAGGACCTCTCCGCCGCCGGTCTGGATGTCGAGCGCGGCGGTGGCCCGGCCCATGCGCTCCGCCATGGCGCGGGCGTACCCCCAGGAGGGGCGCTGTTCGGTGGCGCGGCCGTCGAGCCAGGAGAAGTCCCAGCCGTCGACCGGGACGGCGGCGGCCTCCGCCACGAGCGTGTCGAACCGGGCGCGCTCTGCTTCAGGTGTCGCGGGCATACCGGCATGGTGTCAGCGGGGCGCCGGGCGGCGCGAGCGCATATCCCCGGACCGGGCCGCGCCGTCAGGCGGCCAGGGCGCCGAGCAGGATGCCCAGCAGCGCCCCCGTGATCATGAAGGGGCCGAACGGGATGCCGGTCTTGCGTCCCGCCCGCCTCAGGACCATCAGCCCGAACCCGTACGCCGCGCCGAGCAGGAATCCGGCGAAGCCCCCGGCGAAGACCATGGCCCAGCCGTACCAGCCGAGGACCGTGCCCAGGGAGAGGGCGAGTTTGACGTCGCCGAAGCCCATGCCGTTCGGGTTGATCAGGAAGAGCACGAAGTAGAAGCCGCCGAGGGCGGCGCCGCCGAGCAGCGCGGAGAGCCAGGAGCCCGCGTGTTCGGGGAGGAGTGCCGCGATGCCGAGGAGCACGGCGGCCGCCCCGGCGGCGGGCAGGGTCAGCCGGTCGGGCAGCCGGTGGACGCGGCGGTCGATGGTCGCCAGGAGTACGGCCACGGGTGCCAGCAGCAGCCAGGCGGCCAGCTCGGGGCGGGTTCCGGTGGCCGCGGCGAGGACCGCGCAGGACAGCGCGGTGACGACGGGGACCAGGACGCCGGGAGCGTACCGGGCGGGGTGGGGGGTGGCGTCGGGGTGGGGGGTGGCGTCGGGGTGGGCGGGCGGCCCGGCGGGGGCTTCGGCGGCGCCCTCGGCGGGAGCGCCCGCGGTCGCGTCGGCGGGGCCGTCCGCGGGCCGTTCGGCGGACCCGTCCGCCGGGACGGTGACGGCCGGGGCCGCGGCGCAGGCCGCGCAGCGGGTGGAGCCGAGCCAGCCGCGGGCGGCGCCGGTCAGCGCGTGGCCCGCCGGGCAGGCGTCGCGCCAGGGTTCCTCCGGTTCCACGGAGAACCGGTAGGCGGCGCGCGGGACCAGCAGTCCGGCGGCCGTGCCCCAGAGTGCGGCGAGCACTGTCAGCATGGCGTCCACAGGGCGACCCTAGGCGGGCCGCCGGGAACGGGTCATGGGTCCGGGGGCCCACTGCGTACCGTTCCGGACCCAGCGGCCGTCACCTGGCGCTACCTTCTTGGCCATGGCTCAATGGCGCAATGGCAGAGGCACGTTGACGGTCACCGACGGACGGGGCGGGCGGGGTGAGGCGATACCGCTGCGGATCGCGGCCTCCTACCGGGCCCGCAGCCGCGGTCTGCTCGGGCAGGACGGGATCGACGGAGCCCTGATGATCACCCCGTGCGGGAGCGTGCACAGCTTCCGGATGCGGTTCACCATCGATGTGGCGTACCTGGACCGGAAGTTCCGGGTGGTGGCGGTGCACACGATGAAGCCCGGACGGCTGGGGCTGCCCCGGCTGCGGGCCCGGCACGTGATCGAGTCCGAGGCCGGGACGATGGAGAAGTGGGGCATCCGGCCGGGGGCCGTGGTGACGGTCGAGCAGAGCGGGACCGACGGGAAGTGACCGGCCGGACATCCGCCACGGCTGTGGCCGTGGCTACGGCCTGAGCTTCGTACGGGAGAGCGGGAGGGCCGGGGCGATCGACCAGAGGACCTCGGTCTCCTCCGCGCCGGGGTTGTCCCAGGCGTGCGCGGCCCGCGCGGAGAACGTCGTGGAGTCGCCCGCCTCCAGGAGTCTGGGCTCGCCGTCCACGGTGAGCCGCAGTGTGCCGCGTACCAGGTACGCGAAGACCGTCTCGGCCTCCAGGCTGTACGCGCCGCCGGAGCCGCCGCCGGGCCGCAGGATCGTCCGCATGACCTGGACGTACCGTTCCTCGGCGGGGGTGAGGAGGAACTCCTCGATGCCGTGCCCGCCCATCTCCAGCTTCGCGCCGAGGCCGCCCTTGACGACGTCCTGGTCCGGATAGTCGAAGAGCGTGGCGATGCCGGTGCCCAGGGCCTCGCAGATACGGATCAGGGTCGGGACCGAGACCGAGGTCTTGCCGCGCTCGGCGAGGCTGAGGAAGCCCTTGGTGACGCCCGCCTCCTCGGAGACCTGTGCCAGCGTCAGCCGCTGCGACTGGCGGAGCTCGCGCAGTCGCGGACCGATCGTGGACATGTGGCTGTCAGAGGCTTCGGACATGGCGAACACGCTACCTGTCGGGGACGTCACGGGCAGTGGCCGGGGGAAGACACAGGTCAAAAGGGATATCGAAAGGGTCTTTACCCATCGAGTTTAGTGCTGTAAAACTTGACGAAAGTTTAATGGCGCTAAACAAGGCGCCTCGGCGGCCTTCCGTGCCGCCCCTCGACGGCCGTACCCGTATGCGCCGCCCCTCCCCCCGTTCCGTTCCCGCACCACCCCGAGGAGTAGGCCCATGAGCTCCCCGTCCTTCCAAGAGAGCACCGCCCGCACGGTGCGCGGCGTCGTCTTCCGGTCCCCGGGCCAGGAGGTGACCGTCGCCGACGTCACGCTGGCCCCGCCCGGCCCCGGCGAGGTCGAGGTGGCCGTGACGGCGGCCGGGGTCTGCCACTCCGACCTGCATGTCATCCGCGGCGAGTGGGACCACCCGGTCCCGGTCATGCTAGGCCACGAGGGCTCCGGCGTGGTCACCGCGCTCGGCGCGGGCGTCACCGGCCTGGCGGTCGGCGACCACGTGGTGCTGTCCTGGGTGCCCTCCTGCGGCAAGTGCCGCTTCTGCCTGGCTGGGCGGCCCGCCGCGTGCAGCCTGGTGGCCGAGGTCGTGGCGCCCGGCGGGGTGCTGTACGACGGGACGAGCCGGCTCTCCGTCGACGGCGAGAAGGCCCACCACTACCTGGGCGTCTCCTCCTTCGCCGAGCGGGTCGTGGTCCCGGCCTCCGGCGCGATCAAGGTCCGCGAGGACGCGCCGCTCGACGTGATCGCCCTGGTCGGCTGCGCCATCGCCACCGGGGTCGGCGCGGTCCGCAACACCGCGGGGGTCGAGGAGGGCGCGACCGTCGCCGTCATCGGCTGCGGCGGCGTGGGCCTGTCCTGCGTGCAGGGCGCCCGGCTGGCGAAGGCGGGCCGGATCGTCGCCGTCGACGTCGTCCCGGAGAAGCTGGAGCTGGCCCGCAGGCTCGGCGCGACGGACACGGTCGACGCCCGGGACGGCGATGTCGTCGCGGCGCTGCGCGCCCTGGTCCCCGAGGGCCTCGACTACGTGTTCGACGCGATCGGCAAGATCGAGACCACCGAGCAGTCCATCGCGGCACTCGGCCAGGGCGGCGCCGCCGTCATCGTCGGCCTCCCGCCGACCGGCCGCACGGCCCGCTTCGACCCGCTCGCGCTCGCCGAGGCCGACCAGCGCATCCTCGGCTCCAACTACGGCTCGGTGGACGCCGCCCGCGACATCCCGGCCCTGGTGGACCTCGTGGTGTCGGGTGAGCTCGACGTGGAATCGATGATCTCGGCGCGGCGTCCGCTGGACGAGGCGGGCGACGCGCTGGCCGACCTCGCCGCCGGTCACGCGCTGCGTCAGCTGCTGATGATGGAGGACCGGACATGAGCACCGCCGGAAAGCAGACCGCCGCCCCGTCGTCCGACGGCCTGGCCCACCGGTCCGTCTCCACCTTCGAGGTCGGCGCGCAGAGCGTCGCGAACGTGGCGCCCAGCGCCGTCATCGCCTTCGCCCCCGCCAGCATGGCGGCGTCCGCGGGCAACGGTGCCTGGTTCTCGTTCTTCCTGGCCATGGCCGCCGTGCTGGCCATCGCGTACTGCATCTGCGTCTTCGCCCGCAGGCGGGCCGGGGTCGGTTCGCTGTACGCGTTCTCCCGGCTCTCGCTCGGGGCGCCCGGCTCGTTCGTGACCGGCTGGGCGCTGCTGATCGGCGCGGTGTGCATCGGCTCGGGTTCGCTGGCGGGCGCCGGCTACTACACGGCGCGCGCCCTCGACCAGATCGGCATCGGGGTCTTCACCGGGATCACCGGCCAGATCCTGCTGGACGTGCTGCTGGCCGCCGTCGCGATGCGGCTGACGATCGCCAGTGTGCGGACGGCGGCGCGGGTCGCCTCGGTGCTGGAGGTCGTGTCGATCGTCCTGATCGTGGTCGTGCTGCTGCCCGCCTTCTTCAAGAGCGGCAACATCATCGACACCGACCAGCTGAGCCTGAGCGGTTCCACCCTCGACGGCATCGTCTTCGCCGTGGTGCTGGGTGTGCTCGGCTTCGTCGGCTTCGAGGGCGCCGCCTCGCTGGGCGCCGAGGCCACCGACCCGTACAAGGCGATCCCCCGCTCGGTGATGGGCAGCGCGGTACTGGCCGGTGTGCTCTACATGTTCGCCACGTACGCCCAGGTCGCCGGGTTCGGCGGGGCGGACGCGCTGGGGAAGAGCTCCGACCCGATGGACGAGCTGGCGGAGATGTCCGGGCTCGGCTTCCTGAAGTTCTTCCTGCACGCGGGGTTCGCCGCCTCGTTCGTGGCCGTGGTGATGGCGTGCATCACCGTCGCCGCCCGGCTCCTGTTCGGCATGGCGAACGAGGGCGTGATGCCCGCCCGGCTCGGCCGCGCCCACCCGCGCCACCGCACCCCGTCCGCCGCGATCTGGGTCATCACCCCGTTCGTCGTCGTCCCGGCGGTGCTCGTGGTCGGCGCGGGAACGGCACCGCTGAACGCGACGTCGTACATCGACACCATCGGTGTCTTCGGCTACATGCTCAGCTACACCCTGGTCTGTCTGGCCGCCCCGCTGTTCGTGCGCCGGATCGGGGCACGGGGGCTGCTGGTCACCTGGGCCCTCGGCCTGATCGGGGCCGCCGCGATGGTCTACGTCTTCTACCGCAACCTGTGGCCGGTCCCGGAGTTCCCGCTGAACGTGCTGCCGTACGTGTTCGTCGGCGCGCTCGTCGTCGGGGTCGTCGGCTTCGCCGTCCTGAAGGTCCGCCGCCCGGAGGTCGCCGAGCGCGCCGGAACCTTCGCCGACGATCTGGACTGACCCCGCGGGAGTTTCCCGCCCCCTCGCCGCCCCGCCCTTCCCGCACCCCCACGGGAAGGGCGGGGCTTCGCACGTTGGGCCCGACTTTGGGGCCAAGGGCCCAGGTCACCCGGCTCGTACACCCGTACGCTCACGGCCACGCCCGCATCCCGAACCGCGGGCTCACGCAGGGCAAGCAAGGCAAGCAGGGCGAGCGGGCGTCGGAGAGGAAGAGCAGTGACTGGTGGCGGGGGCTGGGGAAGTGGAGGCCGGGGCCATGTACCTCCCGGCGGCAGGAGCGGTGGCTCCGGCGCGAGCAGCGGGGCGTTCTTCGCGCTGACCCGTAGCTGGGCCGCCGGTGCGCTGGTCTACATCGCCGCCGGATACCTGGTCTCGCGCGGGCTCGTCGAGCTGCTCGCCTCGGACGAGCGGCTCGCCGGCTTCGGCTGGCGGCTCGCGCTGCTGCACATACCCGCCGTCATCACGACCATGGTCACGGTCCTGGCCTCCGCCCGGGTGCTGCCCGAGGAGTACCGCGACTCCCGGCTCATGTCGCTCGGCGGCGCGCTCACCGTGCCGGTGGCCGCGCTGGTCTACGGACTCGTCGTGTCCTGGCATCTGGTGGGCGTCGAGGGCACCTTGATGCCGATCGTCTCGCTGGTGACCGGCGCGGCCGCGGGCCTGGCCGTCGACCGGCTGCTGGAGGACCGCGGCGACGAGGAGGCGCCCGCCCCGTACCAGCCGTACTCCTGGCGGGACGGCGGGGCCACCGCCATGGAGTACCTCGGGGTCGTCGTCCTGGTCGTCACGCTGATCGGCGCGATGTCGATGGCGGGCGTCGGCGGGCAGATCGGCGAGCGCATCCGCTGCGCGATCGGCGCGCTGGGCGGCGGCGGGGGCGGCTGCTCCAGCGGCGGCGGCGACAACGGCACCGACAACACCGCGAAGCCGAAGACGGACGCCGACTACGAGCCCAAAATGTGCCAGGTCTCCAGCGTCTCCGACACCGTCGGCGACAAGGTGAAGATCGGCTGGTTCGAGTGGGGCAACGAGTACGGCTTCCAGCAGAAGGTCAGCCAGGCCAACACCGATGTGAACGGTGACGGCAAGGTCGACGGGAACGACAAGCTGGTCTACATGACGTTCACCGACGCCGCCTCGGTCGGTGCCAACGCCTCCACCCCGGGCATCAAGCTCGGCAAACTGGGCAAGGCGGACGTCGATGTCGGCGGCGGCATCAAGATCACCAACGGTGACACCTGGGTCTTCAAGAGCGAGGAAGAAGCCAAGAAGATGCGGGACGACATCGAGGAAATGAAGATGTGGGAGACCTCCACCAAGTACAGCGGTGGATACGGCGGCGGCTGGTACTCCGGCATGAAGTGGGCCGACAAGAAGAAGGACGTCGAGAAGAAGATCGGCGACAAGAAGATCTCGTACTCGACGATCGGCCTCAACGCCTACGCGGACGGCGGACTCTCCATCAGCGCGGGCGACGACACCAAGCTCGGCGCGAAGCTCGGCGGCAAGGCGAAGTTCTCCCCCGAGGTGACCATCACCAAGGACGACGTGAACGGCAACGAGTCGTACACGTACACCGCCAAGCTCGAGCTGGAGGGCAAGGTCAGCGGCAACGCGGGCCCGTTCGGCGGCGCGGCCGGGGCGAAGGACAGCCGGACCGGGGCGGTCACCGTCACCCGTGACCAGAAGACCGGGAAGATCGTCCGCATCGACATGACGCAGACCCTGGAGGGCACCTCGACGTCCGACAAGGGCGACATCAGCGGCGACAACGGCAAGAAGGACGGCGACAAGCGCGGCGGCAAGGTCAGCGGCACCGACTCCTCCGGCGAGACCGGCATCCAGGTCAAGACGAACTCGATCGTCTTCGGCAAGGACACCGACGCGGACACCGAGGCCAAGCGGGCCATCGCCGAGCAGTGGCTGGACGGCTCCGGCAACAACACCGCCCCCTTCGAGTACCTCTTCGGCGACCACAACATGGAGAGCAAGCCGGCCGGGACCGACCCGTTCGAGCAGCTGATGTACCAGGACGGTCTGTCGAGCACGATGAAGTACACCGGCCAGACGGACGCCCAGGAGTTCGGCTTCGAGGTCTCGCTCGGTATGAGCCTCGGGTTCTCCATCTCCGACGAGCACAAGAAGGAGACCCTGACGGACGCGCAGTTCCTCGGGGCCCCGCAGGGCGACAAGCGCTCGTATCTCCCGTACAGCTACTGCGCGAAGTAGCGGTACGGAAGGATGGCCGCGGAGCACACCGGCCGCGGCAGGCACGCAGGCACGACGAAGAGGCGATGGGCGATGACGACGACACAGAAGATCCACCGGGCGATCGGCGCGACCGCTGCCGCCGCCATCGGCCTCGCCCTGCTCACCGGGTGCGGCGGCGACTCCGCCTCCCTCCCGGAGGGCTGGGGCAAGCTCGACACCAAGAGCCTCTCCGTCGGCTACCCCGGCGGCCAGGGGTACAAGGAGCAGCCCGAAGCCGAGCTGGCGAAGGGCAACGCGGCCGTGGCGCTGAAGGAGGAGAGCGGGCTGCGCACCGGCATGGTCTCGGTGCAGCTCGACTTCGCCACCGGTGTGGACGACGCCGCCGGGGCCGCGTCCGCGGCGGGCGCCGGCATCGGGCTGGGCGCCACCCGCAAGGCGACCGAGGACGTGCGGCTCGCGGGTGCGGAGAGCGCCCGCGACGCCCGCCGGATCGACTACGAGTTCACCTCGAGCGGCGAGGAGCGGACCCCGGCCGACGGCACCCGGATGACCGGGGTCGTGGTGGCGGGCGTCGATTCGAAGAAGGTGCCGTTCGCGGTGCGGATCAACGCCGTCAAGGGCACGCTGAGCGCGAAGGACCTCGACGCCTTCGTCGACTCGATCACCGTCAAGTAGCGGGTACGGTCGGGTGATCGGCACGGTACGGCCGTCCCAGTGACGCCGGCCGTGCCGACCGCACCGGCCGCACCGGCCGCACCGGCCGTTTCGAGGATCGGGGGAGCTCGTCCATGCAGGTCCTGCCCGGTGGCACGGCCACCTTCCTGCTGCTGTTCGGCCTGTTCCTCGGCGCGTTCGCGGTCCGGTCGGGCCTGCGGCTGAACCGGGTGCTGCGGCTGCTGCGCCACGGCGAGCGCGCCGAGGGCCGGTGTGCCGAGCGGCGCACGGTGGACCGGGGGCCGGGCGCGGAGCGCGGTTACGCCACCGAGTACGTCTTCGCCTTCCGCACCCGGGACGGCCGCGACATCGAATTCACCGACCACGCCCCGGGCCCGTTCGGCTTCGAGGTCGGGGCGGCGGTCCGGGTCAGCTACGACCCCGCCGACCCGGCGCGGCGGGCCACGGTCGCCGGGCCGGGGGCGTGGGGTCCGGTGCTGATGCCCGCGCTGTTCACGGGCGTGCTCGGGGCGTTCGCGGTGGGGCTGCTGGCCGGCTTCGCGGCGATGCGGGGCTGGATCTGAGGAGCGGGGCACCCGCGCGGGGCGCGGGACCGGGCCCCGCGGTCAGTAGCGGTCCCGGTCGAACGGCTGCGGGAGCCTCTCCAGCGCCCCGGCCTCGCGCAGCCGCTCGTTCACCGCGATGACCGTCTCGATGTCGGGGTTCTTCGTACCGCCGTACGTGAGGTCGACGACCAGCCCGTCGTGCGCGGTGCGGACGTACGTCCCGGGCAGGTCCTCGGGGGCGCGGGCGGCACGGCCGGCGGAGAGGAAGACCGCCCGGCCGCAGCGGGGGGCGCTGTTCTCCAGGTCGAACCGCTCGGCCACCGCCTCGTACACGGCCTTGTCGTACACCTGTCCGGCGTCGAACTCCCAGTGCTCCGCGAGGACGCGAAGGATCTCCGGGGTGCGCCGGATCACTTCGGCGGTCTCGTCGACCTCGCGCGACCGGAAGACGAGGGAGACGGAATGCGGCGCGTAGCGCGACGTGCCGCCCGCGTGCGTCGCCAGGGAGACGTACGCCGATCCGGGGTTCCGCACCCACGACGACGACGTGTAGCCCACCACGTCGAGGTCGGGGCCGGTGTTCCGCCGCTCGATGTACTCCGCCAGTGCGGCGGCCGAGGGCACCAGCACGGGGTCGGACGGGAGGTCGTCGCCGGCCTCGTGCCACACGTCGAAGGTCGCGGCGTCGATGTCCTTGAGAGCGGCGAGCGTGCCGGACCAGCGTTCGGCGACGCTCCGCACGGTTTCCGCGCGGGGGCCCCAGAGACCGTTGACGACGACGTACAGCACGACACTCTCTCCTCGGATTCGGGTCCTGCGCTCCGCTGCCCGGCCGGCGCTCAGCCGCCGACCAGGTCATCGGGGGTGTTGATGACCTTAACGTCGATGCCCTGCTCCTTGAACATCTCACGCGCCGCCTCGGCGACGTCCGGGTCGGAGAGATGCCACTCGACCGGTCGGCCGCGCGCCGCGTCGACCTGCCGTCTCGCCTGGGCGGACCACCGCTCGGTGATCTTCGGGGTGAGCTTCCCGGTGTCGGCGTTGTAGAAGTCCGGGCTCTTGTACCCGTACTTCGCCTCCAGGTAGGTGCCGCGCGCGGAGTCCCAGCCGTCGAAGTCGACCGGCTTGCCCGTGAGCTTGTCGAGCGGTACCTCGTACTCCTTGCCCCGCCCCACCTTGGAGATCTGCTCCTGGTAGCGGGCGCCCATCTCCGTCGGGTAGTTGAAGACGCCCGGCTTGATCTCCGCCCAGTTCCCGTCGCCGGCGTCCTTGGCACCGGCCGGCGGGTCCTTCAGGTCCTTGTACCAGGCGGGCTTCGGCTGCTTCTGGGCCCGCTCCAGCCCCTGCCTCCGCTTGGCCGCGGCAGCTGCCTTCTTCGCCTCGTCGGCCTGCTTCTGGGCCTCGTCGGCGGCGGCCTTCTTCTCCGGGTCGACCTCGTCGCACTTGCCCATGAGGAAACCGACGGGCACGGAGGCGGGCGGCGCGGCCAGTACGGCGGTGCCGGTGCCGGACGTGCCGGCGGCGGGGCCGGAGCCGTACGGCACGCGGAGGCGGCCGCCGATGCCGACGGTGCAGCCCTTGAGGCCGGCCTTCTCGGCGGCGTCGTCGGCGTGCTTCTGCGCTTCCTTCGCGGCCTTCTCGGCGGCGTCGACGTCACCCGCCCTGGCCGCCTTCTTCGCCTTGTTCGCGGCCTCGCCGGCCTTCTCGGCGAACTCGCCGAGCTTGCCGAGTTTCCCGAGCTTGCCCAGCTTTCCGAGCTTGCCGACGAGCTTGCCCTCGCCGTAGCCCGGGATGAACAGCGAGCCGATGTTCCACAGGCCCGTACCGATGGCCTGGCCCTCGTCGCCCCGCTTCCACATGTCCCGGACGTCGTCGCCGATGAACACGTCGTCCAGGGCCGTGAGACCGGTGCTGCCGGACGCCTTCGTCCAGTCCCAGATCGCGCCGAGGTAGTCGCCCTTGTCCCACTTGTCACCGGCGCCCTTGGAGTCCTCGCTCCACTTGTCGCCGAGGCTCTTGCCGTACTCCTTCAGGCCGTCCCAGGCCTTGATGGGGTGCAGGACCGTGTCGATGGTGCCGGTGATGTCGCCCCACAGGCCGTCGCCGATCAGGCCCGTGAAGAAGCCGCCGGTCTGGTGCGCGGCGCAGGAGAAGAAGGCGCCGACACCCGAGGTGCAGCTCTCGCCGGGCTGGTCGCCGCCGTTGTCGCCGCCGCTGTCGTCCTGGTCGTCGCCGCCGCCGTCGGGCTCGCCGGAGCTGTCGACGTCGTCGCCGCCGTCGTCGACCTGGGTGACGGTGTCGCCACCGGTGCTGCCGGAGTTACCGGAGCCGCCTGTGGTGCTGGAGTCGCCCGAGGCGCCTGTGGTGCTGGAGTCGCCCGAGGCGCCAGTGCTTCCCGTGGTGCCTGTGGTGCCCGTGGTGCTGGTTCCGCCGGCCGTGTCGGCGCCACCGGCGGTGTCCGTACCGCCCGCGGAGTCCGTACCTCCCGCGGAGTCCGTACCTCCCGCGGTGTCCGTACCGCCGGCCGCTTCCGCGCCGCCGGAGTTCGTTCCGTGCCCCGCCTCCACGTTCCCGCTGCCGGGCGCCGGGCAGGCGCTCCCGGTGAGGCGGCAGATCGCGTCCTGCATCCCGCCGGTGATCTGGGCGCCGATCCCGGTGACGACGAGCCCCCCGATGAGGGCCACGACCACCAGGACCATGCCCAGGTACTCCATCGCGGTCTGGCCCTCGTCGTCCCGCCGCCACCGGATCATGCGCGCGAGGCTGAACCGCCGGTGCGGCGCCCGCTGTCCGGGGGGAAGGTCGAACCAGTCGCGGGCGCTCGACCGGAACAGCAGGACGACGACCACGACCGGGATCACCAGCTGGGTGATCCCGCGCGCACCGCCTGCCCCGATGTTGGCCAGGGCACCGAGGGCGAGCCAGACGTGCGTGGCCAGCAGCCCGCGCCGCACCCAGGTCCCGCCGGTCCGCACGTACAGCGAGAGGACGAAGGCCACCGTGCTCGGCAGCGCCGCGTACAGGAGCAGTCCGAGCAGCTCGCCGTCGAGCCCGTCGACCGCCGACGCCACCGTCAGCACACCGATGCCGCCGAGGACCGCGACGGCGAACAGCAGCCGTACGAGGATCAGTACCGCCTGCAGGGGACGCGGCAGCGAGTGCCTGCCTCCGTGCCCGTCCGTGACGACCCCGCCACCGGCGCCGGGGCCACCGCCCGCGACCGCGATTCCACCCATGCCAGACACGACGAGTCCCCCAGCTTGCCGGTGTAAGGCCAGAGTTCAGCCACTTCACGCATCCGACCACACCGGCACCCTTCGGGGCATGGGCCTCAGGGCCCAATGCAAGGCTCAAAGTCACCGATTGCGGCCCGCACGGATCCGAAGCGGCGCAACCGGGCCCCTCCCGCCGTTACCGGACGGGCACCTCGCTCCCGAACAGCATCCAGGGCGACTGGTCGTACGAGGCCACCCCGGCCAACTGCGGCTGGGTCGCGGCGATCTCGTGCCGCACGGCCAGGGTGTCGGGCCAACTGTCGAAGTAGGCCGTGCCGTTGATGACGACACCGCTCCAGTCCGTGGCCACCGAGGCGCCCTCGCGGTCGACGACGAAGCCGATGCAGAGCACCGAGGCGCGCCCGATCGCCTCCCGGATCGCCCGCGCGGCCACCTCCTGCTCGTCCCGGGTCAGCCCGCCGAAGCCGAACTCCAGCGCCACGACCCCGTCCCGCATCCGGCGGACCCGCGCGGGGACACCCGCGCCGCTGTCCACCCACAGCAGGAAGTCGACGCTGTCGAGCCGCTGGAGACCGGCCAGGAGCACGAGTTGTTCCCTGGTCACCCAGGACGGGATGCCCCGCGGGCCCGGCCCCGGGCCGAGGAGCGTGACCCGCCGGCTGACCGGATGGCTGAGCCGCAGCCCCGCCGCGTCGAGGTCACCGAAGAGGCACTCGGAGTCCGGGCGGCTCCAGCCGAGGTGGTACGAGTAGAAGAAACCATCACTCATCGACACATCACCCCATGAAAGACAGGTGGGAGCGTGCAGTTCAGGTGCGCGCGGGCACGCCGGACGGGCGCCCGGTCGGGGCGCCTGCCAAGGGGGCTCGCTGTTGGTCGGGCACGAGCCTAGCCAGGCACGATCCCCCGGGCGTGGGTCCAGGGACCCAGGGCCGGACCCCAATGCCGGGCCCGTTCGCCCCGCCCTTCGAAACCCCTGCCCCGGCGGCGGAATCCGGTGGACAACGGGCACCGGGTCGCGGATCGTGTACGCCGATGACACGCACCGACACGCCTCCCGCCCGGGACGAGCGCACCCAGCTGGCCACCTTCCTCGACTACGTTCGCGACACCGCGCGCGTGAAGTGCGAGGGTGTCTCCCCGGACGACGCCCGCCGGGCCCCGCTGCCCGGCTCCCCCCTGATGACCGTCGCCGGGCTGATCAACCACCTCAGCTGGGTCGAGTACCACTGGTTCGAGGTGATGTTCCTCGGCGGCGAGGACGAGGGACCGTGGACGGAGGAGGACCCCGACCGCGAGATGCGCATCGCGCTGGACATGCCGCTCGACGACGTACTGGCGCTGTACGCGGAGCGCACCGCCCGCTACCGGGAGCTGGTCGCCTCCCACGACCTGGACACCCTGGCCGTACGCCCGCGCGGCGACGGCCGCCACCCCGATCTGCGCTGGATCGTCCTGCACCTGATCGAGGAGACCGCCCGGCACAACGGCCACCTCGACCTGATCCGGGAGATCGTCGACGGCACCACCGGCGCGTAGGCCCCGGCCCGCCCCCGGGCCGGAGCCGGAGCCGGGTCACCCGATGGCGGCGACGGCGGGGACGAGGTGCTCGGCGACCTGGTGGGCGAAGCTCACCGGGTGCCGGTCGGGCACCAGCTGGATCTCGCCGACGCCCAGCCCCGCGTACGCCCGGGCGTCGTCGAGGAAGGCGGCCGGGCGGTCCAGCACCGGGCCGTTGTACAGCACGGTCTTGGTGACGGCGTCGTAGTCGCGGTCCTCGGCGGCGCAGTGGGCGCGCAGCACGTCGAGCTTGCGGGCCACCTCGTCCGGGCCGGTGGCGAAGAGGTTGCAGGCGTCACCGTAGCGGGCGACCAGGCGCAGCGTCTTCCGTTCGCCCGACCCGCCGATCATGATCGGCGGGTGGCCGCCGATCGGCTCGGGCACGCAGAGCGTCTCGGCCAGCCGGTAGTGCTTCCCCCGGAACGGCCCGTTGTCGTCGCTCCACATCTGGAGGCAGATCCGGATCGCCTCCTCCAGCCGCTCGAAGCGCTCTGCCACCGGGACGACCGGCACACCGAGCCCGTACTGCTCGCGCTCGTACCAGGAGGCGCCGATGCCCAGCCGGGCCCGGCCGCCCGAGAGCACGTCGAGGCTGGTGACGATCTTCGCGAGCAGGCCGGGGTGGCGGTACATCACGCCCGTGACCAGCAGTCCGAGGGCCATGCGCTCGGTCAGCGCGGCCAGGTAGCCGAGCGTGGTGTAGCCCTCCAGCATGGGTTCGTCGGCGACGCTGCGCCCGGTCTCCATCTGGAAGTAGTGGTCCATCACGCTGAAGGACGCGAACCCCGCCTGTTCGGCGATCCGCGCCGTCTCGGCGAGCGTGGGCGCGATGAGCGCGGGGTCGGCCGGTGTCGAGTAGTTCCAGTAGTGCAGGCCGAGCTTCATCTCCCGCCTCCGTCCACGCCTCCGTATGCCGTCTCCGGTACCGCTTCCGGTTCCCGCCGTCTCCGGTGCCGCCTCCGCGGGGCGCACACGGGCGGTACGCGGTCGGCTGCCCACGCTACGCGGGCGGCGGGCCACCGGCATTCCGGGCGGGGCCGGACGGATGAGGGGCGGCACTCCGACGGGTTCTCGCACTCGCCCGCCGTCCGCCGCGGCCACGACGGCGCGCGGGCCGGCTACGCAGGGCGGCGGGCGCCACCTCGTACGTCGGGTGCGGCCTCTTCGCGCGAGTGGTTCCGGCAACTTGCCACCACGGCTTGAATACCTCAACTACGTTACGGCCGTGGACCAGTTGACATCCGAAGACCCTCTCCACATCGGCCCGTACCGTCTGATAGCCCGGCTGGGCGCGGGCGGCATGGGGCTGGTGTATCTCGGCCGCTCGGAGGCCGGGCGGACCGTAGCCGTGAAGGTGGTGCAGGCCGAGTACGCCCAGCATCCCGAATTCCGCAGGCGATTCGCGCGCGAGGTCGCGGCGGCCCGGCGGGTGGGCGGTACGTGGACGGCGGCCGTGCTCGACACCGACACGGAGGCCCGGGTGCCCTGGGTGGCGACCCAGTACATCCCCGGGCCCGACCTCTCCTCGGT
>NZ_JBHJQP010000079.1:0-33581 GCF_042262625.1 Streptomyces sp. NPDC056347
ACCCGGGACCGCCGGCCGCCCCCGGTCCCCGGCTCGCGGGGCCCGGCCGTCAGTTGTCAGCCGGCGAACCGGGCCATCCATACCTCGACGTCCTCCGCCGACCGCGGCAGCCCCGCCGACAGGTTCTGATGGCCGTCCTCGGTGACGAGCAGGTCGTCCTCGATCCGGACGCCGATGCCCCGCCATTCCTCGGGCACGGTGAGGTCGTCCGGCTGGAAGTACAGGCCGGGCTCCACGGTGAGCACCATGCCCGGCTCCAGCACGCCCTCGACGTACTCCTCGTTCCTGGCCTCCGCGCAGTCGTGGACGTCGAGGCCGAGCATGTGGCCGGTGCCCGCCATGGTGAAGCGGCGCTGCAGGCCGAGCTCGTACGCGCGGTCGGCCGGGCCCTCGATGAAGCCCCACTCGACCAGCCGGGCCGCCAGGTGGCGCTGGGACGCCTCGTGGAAGTCGCGGTACGCGGCACCCGGCTTGACCGCCGCCATGCCGGCCTCCTGGGCCTCGTACACCGCGTCGTACACCTTGCGCTGCACGGGGGTGAAGGTGCCGCTGATCGGGAGGGTGCGGGTGACGTCGGCGGTGTAGAGGGTGTTCGTCTCCACCCCGGCGTCGAGCAGGAGGAGGTCGCCGGGGCGTACCGGGCCGTCGTTGTCCGTCCAGTGCATGATCGTGGCGTGGTCGCCCGCGGCGCAGATCGTGCCGTAGCCGACGGCGTTGCCCTCCAGGCGGGCCCGGCGGAAGAAGGTGCCCTCGATCCACCGCTCGGAGGAGGCGACCGCCCTGGAGAGTTCGCCGATCACGTCGGTGAATCCGCGCACGGTGGAGTCCACGGCCTTGCGGAGTTCACCGATCTCCCAGTCGTCCTTGACCAGGCGCAGGCCGTCGAGCGCCTCTTCGAGTTCGTCGTCGCGTTCCTCGTCGGTGGTGACGGCGGCCTCCAGGGCCGGGGCGATGCCGCGGACGATCCGGGTGGGTACGGCGGAGGCGGCCAGGTCCTCGGCCGCGGTGCGCACGTCCCGGCAGGGCAGCCCGAGCACGAGCTGCGACTCGGCCAGGGAGCGGCGCCGCCCCATCCACAGCTCGGCCGTGGAGCCGGTCCAGAACTCGTTGTTGTCGCGGGCGTCGCGCGGCAGCTGGTAGCAGTAGGCGTCGTGGCCGCCGTCGTCGCGGGGTTCGAGGACGAGCGCGCCGTCGCGGGCCTGGTCCCCGGTCATGTGGACGTAGCCCGAGTACGGGCGGAAGGGGTAGGTGTCGTCGTTGGAGCGGACCTTGAGGTTGCCCGAGGGGACGACGAGGCGCTCGCCGGGGAAGCGTGCGGAGAGCGCGGCGCGGCGGCGGGCCGCGTGCGGGGCCTGCTCGTCGGGGGTCAGGTCGTGCCGTTCGGTGTCGGCCCACCCGGTCCGCATCAGGGCGGACAGTTCCTCGGAGATCCCTGCGTAGAGACCGTTCTTGCGGCCTTTCGCCACGGCGTACACCTTTCTTCCGGGTGGGGGTTCCCGCCGTTCTGCGGCGGTTTTGGCGACGGTATCCGGTGGTGCCCGCGCCTGGTGCCCGGAAGTGTCACTGGCACCGATCGGCCATGGCGCGGTGCGGGGCGGTCGACAATGGGGGCATGGAGACGGAGAACGGGAAGCTCGGCGAGGCGCTGCGGCTGCTGGGGATCGAGGGTGCGGCGGGCCGGGTCTATCTGGCGCTGCTGGAGCTGGCGCCCGCTCCGCTGGGTGTGATCGGTGAGGCGTCCGGTCTGGGCGGTGCGGAGCTGGCCGGGGCGTACGGCGCGCTGGTCGATGCGGGGCTGGCGAGTGCCGCCGGGGAGGGGGCGGACGTGGTGGCCCCGGTGCCGCCCGCGGCGGGGCTGGAGGTCCTCGCCCGGCACCGGGCGGCCGAGATCGAGGAGTCACGGATCGCCGTCGGGGGTGCGTTCGAGTCGTTCCGGCGGCACCGGCTGGCCGCGTACAACGACCATCTCGTCGAGGTCGTCACGGGTGAGGCCGTCGGGGCGCGGATGCGGCAGGCCTGGGCGAGTGCCCGGGAGCAGATCCGGCAGTTCGAGTCGCCGCCGTACTTTCCGCTGCCCGAGACCACGGAGGACTCGCTGGCCACGCTCGCCCGCGGGATCAGGCAGCGTGTCGTGTACTCGCGGGAGTCGCTGGAGCATCCGGGGCATCTGAAGGAGGTCATCGAGCCGTGCGTCAGGGCCGGTGAGCAGGCCCGGGTGATGCCGTCGGTCCCGGTCAAGCTGGTGATCATCGACGAGGCGTACGCGCTGGTGTCGTTGTCGATCAGGGAGGCGGACGTGCACAACACGATGCTGGTCGTGCAGCCGTGCGGTCTGCTCTCCGCGCTGATCGCCCTGTTCGAGCAGTCCTGGTCGAACGCCCTGCCGTTCCACGGGCGCACCGCCCGCCCGGGCGGTCTGCCTCCCGCCGACCGGCGGCTGCTGTGGCTCCTGGCGGGCGGGGCGAGTGACGAGGTCATCGCCCGGGAGCTGGGGATCAGCCGCCGTACGCTCTTTCGCCGTCTGCAGGTCCTGATGGCCCGGCTGGGCGCCGCGAACCGTTTCCAGATGGCTCTTCAGGCGCAGCGTTCGGGGTGGCTGTGACCGGGGCGGCTCAGTACGTCTGGATCTCCAGCAGGTTGCCGTCCGGGTCGTGCAGGTGGGCCGCGCGCAGCCCCCAGCCGGGCAGGTCCCGGGCCGCTGCCACCGGGGTCCCGCCGTGCCGGAGGCACAGTGCGACCGCTTCGTCCACCGCGGCGGCGTCCGCGACGGGTACGACGAGGGGCGTGCCGCCCGCCGCGGGAGCCCCGGGGACCGTGCCGGCGAACATGTCGCGCCGGATCACGGCGAACGCGGTCGCTCCTTCGGGGGTGTCCCAACTGGCGTATCCGGAGGCGGCGTCGCCGCGCGCGGGCAGGTATCCCGCCAGTGCGGGCAGTACGGCGGCGTAGAAGGCGAAGGCGGCCGGGTAGCGCTCGGTGAGGATGCGCGGGTACGGGGCGGGCATGGGCTCAGCCTACGGCGGGGCGCCCGTCCGGGTCGGGCCCCGCCCGGGTCCGGGGCGGGGCGACGGCCGGTGGCGGGGCGGGGCAACGGCCGGGTCCGGGGCCGGACGGGTGCGGGCCGGGGTCTCAGCCGTGGGTCAGGGTGCGGTCGAGGAGGGGCAGCAGGCGGTCCCAGTGGCGCTGGAGTGCGGCGGGGTCGAAGGCGTCGGTGTCGGACATGGTGAAGCCGTGGACGGTGCCGGGGTAGATCTCGGAGGTGTGGCCGACTCCTGCGGCGTCCAGGTCCCGGTCGAGCTCGCCGAGGGCCTCGGGGGTCAGGTCGCCCTCGGCGTGGCCGAGGTGGACCTGGGCGGTGATGCGGGAGAAGAGGCCGGGCCCGTCGGCCCCCACGGGGCTGTGGAACGCGGCGACGGCCGCCACCCGGTCCGGGTGGGCCGCGGCGGTGCGCATCGCCAGGAGGCCGCCGATGCAGTAGCCGGTCACCGCGACGGGTCCGGCGGCGACCTCGGGCCGGGTGGTGAGGAAGTCGAGGTAGGCGCCGGCGTCGCTCAGGGTCCGTTCGGCGGTGTGTGCCTGGATCAGGGGCATCAGCCGGGCGAAGATCGCGGGCCGGTCCTCCTCCCCGATGTACTCGGGGAGTTCGACGACCGGTGCCGGGCCCTGCCGGTAGAAGATGTTGGGGACGAGTACGCAGTACCCGTGCCCGGCCAGTTCGCGGGCCATCTCCCGCAGCGCGGGCCGGATGCCGAAGCCGTCCATGTACATCAGCACCCCGGGGTGCTGCTCGCCGTCGTCGGGGAAGGCGGCGTAGGCGTCGGCCCGGCCGTCCGGGGTGGGGATGTGCAGTACTTCCGTGCGCATGGTTCTCCTGCTGCTGCCGTGGCTGTCGTGTCGGGCTGTGCCCAGCACATCAGAGACGGGGCCCCTGCGGCGCCCGGACGCTCCAACACCCGCAGAAGCACCGGTGACCGGGCCGCGGGGCACCCGGTCGCGCCGTCCGTACGCTGAGCCCGGCACGAGATCCCTCAACCGAAGGAAAGGGCGGACCTCTTGGACATCGTCTTCACCGGTCACGTCGTCGAATGGCGTGGTCCCTCCCCGTTCTACTTCGTCCCGCTGCCCGAGGAGCAGGCCGCCGACGTACGCGAGGTGGCGTCGATGGCCACGTACGGCTGGGGCGTTGTTCCCGTCGAGGCCCGAATCGGCGCGGTCGTCTTCGGGACGTCGCTCTTCCCGAAGGACGGCGGCTATCTGCTGCCGCTCAGGAAGGCGGTGCGCGCGCCGGAGCGGCTGGCGGCGGGGGACGAGGTGAGCGTGCGCATGAGCGTGCGCCTCTGAGGGGTGTGCCGTCGCGCCGCCCCGGAGCCGCCCGCACGGCGGGGTCGGGTAGCGGGGCGCGGCCCTCTTCGCGGCGGTGCCGTGGGGGGAGCCGCATGCGGCCGGGCCGGGGCCGTACCGCGCGTGACGCGCGGGACGGCCCCTCCCCCGTTGGCCCGGCCGGATGCGGCGGGGGCCCGGTCCTCGGCGGGCCGGGCCCCGGCTCATTCGATCGCGCCGAGCAGCGCGAACCGCACGATGACGCTCTTGCCCGGCCCGTCGGCGGCGAGTTCGGTCCGTACGTCGCCGCAGTAGTCGTGCGCGAGGGCGGCCACCACCGCGAGGCCCTGCCGGGGCGTGAGGTCCGCGAGCGGCACCGGGTGCGGGTCCTTGTCCCTGACGGTGATCGTGAGGAGGTAGCCCTCCAGCGTGAGGCGGACGTGTACGTCCGGCGAGAGCTCGGCGTGGAGCACGGCGTTGGAGACGAGCTCGGACACCACCCGCAGCGCCGCGCCGAAGAGCGGCGAACCCGGGACGATCCCGGCCCCGTCCAGCCACCGGCCGCAGCGGTCCCGGGCCGCCCGCACCGATCCGTGCACCGGCGGCAGGTCCCAGGAACGGCTGTGCCGGCGCGCGGGCAGGCGCGGCATCACATACGTCCCGGTTCCGCGCCGGGGCGCGGGGCGCGCCCCGGCCCGCCCGGCGCCCCGGCCGGTACGCCGGTCCGTACTCCGGTCCGGCGCCCCGGCCGGTCCCCCGCACCTGTTGCACACATCCGTTCGCACCACTCGCTGTCGATTCGGCGAAGTCACCAATTGCAGAACTCCGCAGAAATAACGACGGCGGCCGAACGGTCGGTCACGCCACCGGAGCGCGTGGTCGGATGTTCGAGACCGCCGCGCCCCGGAGCGACCGGGCTTCTCAGCCCGGCCGGGGCCCGTCCTCCGGGCGGGGCCCGTCCTCCGGGTGGGGCCCGTCCTCCGGGTGGGGCTCGCCCTCCGGGTGGGGAAGCAGGGGGAACAGCCGGGTGATGAGGGCCACCGGCCGGGCGCCGTCGGGCCGGGCCAGGGGGCGCTGCTCACGGTCCCGGTAGGGCGCCAGTGCCCGCCGGACCGTGTCCGCGACCCGGCTCATCTCCTCGGGCGTCAGATAGGCGACCGCACTGAAGGCCTCGTCGTGGCGCCACTCGGGCGGTGCGCCGTCCCGCCGGGCCAGCCATCGCTGCCAGCTCTCGTCCTCCAGTCCCCGGGCCAGGTCCCCGAAACCGTCCCCGTCGGCGGCGGCCGGGGTGTGCCGCTTCAGCCGCCAGGGACGCGCGCGGCCCTGGCCGTGCGGGGCCTCCTCGATGTGCCCGTGCCGTGCGAGCTGCCGCAGGTGGAACGAGCAGAGGCCGGAGCTGTAGCCCAGCCGGGAGGCGGCCTCGGTGGCCGTGACCGTACCGACCTCGGCGAGCAGGCCGAGCAGGGCCGTGCGGACCTCGTGCTCGCGCAGTCCCCCGCCGGTGCGGACGGCCGGGCCGTCCGGAGTGTTCAGATCTTCTCCTGTCACTTTGCAAACTCTGCTACTTTGCAAAGCCCTTGGCAAGCGGCAGTCCCTGCCGGAGTCATCCGCCGTGACGGCCCGTGCGACCCGTGCGGCGTGTACGAGAAGAGGAGCCGGACATGTCCGTCCACCCCGCGCGGCCCCGTTCCGTCGACCGGCGTGTCCGCGTTCAGGGCCGCCCCGTCGACGCGTATCCGGCGCTGCCGCCGGAAGCGGAACGGGGGTCGTTCCGCAGGGTCACGGTGACGGGCGAGGAGGTCCTCGGGCGTTCGTGCCGGGAGGTGACCGGGTTCGGGACCCCGGAGCTGTCGGCGCTGATCGACGACATGTTCCTGACCATGCACGTGGCCGAGGGGGCCGGCCTGGCCGCCAATCAGGTCGGGGTCGGGCTGAGGCTGTTCGTGTACGACTGCCTGGACGACGACGGGGTCCGCCATGTCGGCCACGTCGCCAACCCGGTCCTGAGCCTGCCCGGGCCGCGGGACCGGCGGCTCGTCGACGAGTTCGAGGGCTGTCTGTCCGTGCCCGGCGCGGCCAAGGTGGTCCCCCGCACCGATCGCGCCGTGGTCCGCGGGTTCGACAAGGACGGCGGCCCGCTCGTCATCGAGGGGACGGGGTACTTCGCCCGGTGTCTGCAGCACGAGACCGACCACCTCTTCGGCCGCACCTACCTCGACCGTCTCACCGAACGGGACCGCAGGGACGCGCTCCGGCAGATGACCGGCCGTCAGGAGGAGGTCTTCGCCGGACGCGCGGAGCGTCTGGCCCGCCTGGGCCGCGCCTGACGCACCCCCGGCCCTTCCTCGGCAACGGTGCCGGGGCGTCTGCCGGGGCGGCCGTCAGCTCCGCGGGTCTCCGGCGACGGCACGCAGGCGCAGGCCCTCGGTCGTGAGCCCTTCGAAGGTGGTGACCCGGTAGCCGGGTTCCGGGCCGGGCGGCTCGCTCAGGCGGTAGCGGCGGGCGATCTGCGCGGTCAGGAGCGTCAGCATGGCCATGGCCAGAGCGGCTCCCTCGCAGCCGTGCGGCCCGGTGCCGAAAGCGAGGAAGACCCCGGGCTTCGCCGGCGACCCGGAGCCGTCGAGCCAGCGCTCGGGCCGGAACCGGTCCGGCTCGGGGTGTTCCCGCGCGTCGCGGTGGGCGGTGTAGGGGCAGACGAGAACGGTGGAGCCCGCGTCGATGGTGTAGCCGCCGAGCCGGGTCCGCCGCGGGGCGCGCCGGGTCAGCAGCCAGCTCGGGGGGTGCAGCCGGAGCACCTCCCGTATCAGCGCCTGGGTGTACTGCAGGCGGTCGAGGTGGGCGCCGGTCGTCGCGGCCGGGTCCTCCGGCAGCAGGGCGGCCTCGGCCGCGACGCGGTCCGCCGCGCCGGGGTACCGGGCCAGGTGGAGCAGGATCCATCCGGCTGCCCGGGAAGGTGTCTCGAAGGTGGCGACGGTGATTCCGGGGAGAGTGTCGAGGACGGCCTCTTCCGGAAGCGTGCCGTAGCGGGAGGAGGGCCGGAGCATCTGCCCCAGCACGTCGTCACCGAGCCGGCCCGACGAACGGCGCCGGCGGACGACGGCCCGCAGCGCGTCGGTGAAGGCGACCTGCTGCCGGGTACGGAAGCGCCGCGCCGGTGTGGGGACCCAGCGCGGCCACACCCAGCGCGAGGGGCGTACGAGGACTTCCCGGGCCGTGAAGAGCCGTTGGGCGAAGGGCAGCAGGGCGGGAGCGTCCTCGGTGAAGAGGTAGCGCACACCGGTCTCCGCCAGGGCGGACCGGACCAGGGGCAGGACCTCGACGTCCCGGCCCGTGGGCCACTGGTCGGCGCATCGGGCGGTGCCGGGCGCGATCTCACCGATCCGGGCCGCGACGGCCTGCGGGCGCAGCCCGTGCATGCGGGCGGCGCGCGCGTGCGCACGCTCCTGGGGCGCGGGTGCTCCGGCGGCCCGTTTCAGTGGCGGGAAGAGGGGTGAGGGGGGCTTGGGGAAGTCCTGGGCGCGGTGCAGGACCGCTTCGCACGGCCCGGCCGCGGCGGCCACGTAGACTCCCGGCTCCAGTTCCCAGACGTCCCCGCACTCGGCGCCGTGGCAGGCCGCTGCCAGCCGGTCGCGGCTCCAGGCCGCGAAGCTGCCTCCGGGCAGCCGCGGCGGCTCGTTCGTCCGGTCCATGGGATCGTCCCTGACGCTCGTGCCGGTCCGGGCCGACGCCGTCGGCGGCGCGGCCCGGAGCCGACGGGAGCCCGCGAGCACCCGCCGGCCGTGCGGTCACACCTTGTCGGCGGACGCGGTCCAGTCGTGCTCCCCGTACGCACCGTAGTGGCGGGTGAATGACAGCTTGCTGAGCAGCTTGGCGATCATGATGCGCTCACTCCTCTCGCCTGTTTCGCGATGAGCTACGTCTTCCATTTTTTCATAGATGTGACATACGTCACTTTCGGATGGTGCTCGCAAGATGTCTGTACGGCGTGTTCCTGTTCCCGCCGGGGCCGGGGACGCTCGTGTCCCGGATCCCTTCGCGGCGGGAACGGGGCCAACTGCCGTGCTATGCAGGTGCGGTGACTTCTTCCACACCCTCCTTCGCGCCTTCCCCCCGGCCCTTCGACGCGGTGCTGTGCGATCTGGACAACGTGATCCGCTTCTACGACACGACGGAGCTGTCCCGTCTGGAACGCGACGCGGGACTGCCGGCGGGCACGACGGAGCGTGTGGCGTTCGCTCCGGAGAGGGATCTGCCGCTGCTCGTCGGCACGGTCACCGAGCAGCAGTGGGTGGAGTCCGTCGCGGCCTGTCTCGCGGAGCGGATACCGGCGGAGCGGGCGCGCGAGCTGGCCACGGCGCTCGCCGAGGCCCCGTTCCGGGCCGACGACGTCGTGGTGGGCATGCTGCGCCGGGTGCGGGAGCACCTGCCCCTGGTGCTGGTGACCAACGCGACCGTGCGGCTGGAGGCCGACCTGGCGGCGCTGGGCCTGGCGGATCTCGCGGACCATGTCGTCAGCAGTGCCCGGGTGGGCGTGGCCAAGCCGGACCGGAGGATCTACGAGATCGCGGCCGGGCGGGCGGGGGCCGCCGCGGAGCGGTGCCTGTTCGTGGACGACCGGCCGGAGAACGTCGAGGCCGCGGCCGGGATCGGCATGACCGGTCTCCACTACCGCGAACCCGCGGACCTGCTGGGGCCGTTGGGATTCCTGCTGAACGCCTGACCCGGTGGGCTCGCCGGAACGGCGGGGTGCCCGTGTGCGGTGCGCGGGTGCGGTGCTCGGTGGCGGTCAGGGGGTCCTGGGGAGCCGGATCACCGCCGAGCCGCGCACCAGGTCCACCTCGGTGCGGTGGGGCGGGGCGCCGTCCTCCTCGTCGTCCCGCAGGACCAGGGACGAGCGCCGTTCCTTGAGTTCGTGCTGCTTGCCCGCCGAGAAGGCGGCGTGCAGCTGCTCGAAGCCGGTCGCGGAGACCTGCCCCTGCCGGGCGCCGTTCCGCCAGGGCAGCAGCCCGGCCCGGCCCGCCCGCAGCAGCACCTGGTCGACCAGGGCGAGTGCGGTGAGCAGCAGTACCAGCCCCGGCAGTGTCATGAAGACGAGGAAGCCCATCGGGCCAGTATCGCCGCACTCCCCCGCGGAACGAAGGCCCGTGCCGGGCCGAGGGGTTCGCGGGGCCCGGGGTCATTCGCGTACGCCCGCCGACCGGGCCGCGCCGCGGCGCAGGGCGAGGGCGGCCGGGACGAGGTCCGAGACCGTGGCGAGGACCGCGCAGGCGCCGGTGACCGTGGCGAGCACCGCCCACGGCATCGTGAAGGGGGCGGGTACGGAGAGCAGGGCCAGCGCGCCGTGCATGCCCAGCAGGCCGAGTGCGGCGACCAGGGTTCCCAGCAGTGCGCCGACCGCGACCACGGTCAGCGCCTCGGCGGCCACCAGCCGCAGCACCTGCCGCCCGGTGGCACCGGCCAGGCGCAGCGCGGCCAGTTCGCGGACCCGGTCGGTGGTGGCCATGGCCGTGGTGGCGGCCATGGCGATGCCGGTGTAGAGGAGGGCGATGCCGAGGACCAGGAGGAATCCGGCCCGGGTCGTCCGGGCGGCCTCGGGGTGCGTCGCGCGGAGCCAGGCGTCCCCGGTGCGGACGGTGCCGCCCGTGGGGTGTACCGCGCGGCGCAGCGCGGTGGCGGCGGTGGCCGGGTCGGTGCCGTCGGTGAGGCGGGCGTCGATCCGGTCGGCGGGGGCTCCGGGGGCGTTGCGCGGGGTGAGCAGGACGCCGTTGTCGCCGGTGCCGGTGGGCATGACGGCGGCGATCTCGAGGTTCTTCCTGGTGCCGTCGCCGAGCCACACGTCGATCCGCTCCCCCACGGTGTGCTGCTGCCATTCGGTGTTGACGACAATGGAGTCGTCGTCGAGGTCGGTGAGGCGGCCCGCGGTGAGCGGGATGCGGGTGGTCGCGGCGAGCGGTCCGGGTTCGGCGGCGGTGGCCGCGGACCTGACGAGGGCCGTGCCGTCCTCCAGGACGTAGACGGCGCTGGACGCGCTCGGGGAGATCTCGACGCCGGGTACGGCGCGCAGGCGCCGGAGCGTCGCGGGGTCGAAGCCGTCGGGGCCCGCCGGGGTGATCACGAGGTCGGCGGTGGTGCGGGCACGGGCCTCGGCGGCCTTCGCCCCGTCGAGGGTGGCGGTGGCGCCGAGCAGTGAGCCGGCGAGGGCGACGGTGATCAGTACGGGTGCGGCGACGGCGGCGGTGCGGCGGGCCCCGGTGGCGGTGTTCTCCCGTACCAGCATTCCGGCGGCGCCCGGCAGCCGGGCGGGCAGCCAGGTGAGCAGCCGGGTCAGGGGCCGTACCAGGAGGGGGGCGAGCAGGGCGGTCGCGGTGATCAGCAGCATCGGGCGGGTGGTGTAGGTCTTGCGCCGGAGCAGTTCGCCGGGGTCGGTCGCCAGGGCGAGGGCCAGGGTCACCGCGGCGGTGAGCAGCAGGGCGGTGCCGAGCAGCAGCCGGCCCCGGGTCATCACCCGGGTGTCGGCGGCGGCTTCGCGCAGTGCTTCGGTGGGTGCGGTGCGCCCGGCCCGCCAGGACGCGGCGGTCACTCCGCACAGGGCGGCGAGCAGTCCGGTCCAGAACGCCAGGTGGTAGGGCCAGGTGTGGTCGCCGATGGTGAACCAGCGGGGTGCGAGGTGTTCGGTGACCGCCCATGCCGCGAGCCGTGGGGCGCCCAGGGAGCCGAGGGCGCAGCCGGTGGCCGAGGCGAGGGCGCCGACGGTCAGGGCTTCGAGGGTGACGGTGCGGCGGATCTGGCCCGGGGTCGCTCCGGCGGTGCGCAGCAGCCCGAACTCGCGGCGGCGCTGGGCCACGGAGTACGCGGAGGTGGAGGCGACGACGAAGACGGAGACGAAGGCGCTGACGCCGCCCGCGGTGCCGAACAGGGCGTTCATCGCGGTGAGTTCCCGGCTGTCGCGGTCGGGGTCGGGGTCGGCGTGGCGGCGTGCGTCGCCGGTGAGGACCCGGACGCCGGTGTCGGCGCCCACGGCCGCGCGTACGGCCGCGGGGTCGGCTTCGACGACGAGCCGGGGGCTGTGCGGGGAGAGTTCGGCGGCGCGGGTGTCGGTGTAGAACACGGCGTTCTCGAAGTTCTCGGAGCCGGTCGTGGTGACGGTGCCGACGACGCGGACGGTGCCGGTGGTGGTGCGTATCCGGGTGCCCTGGCGGGTCCGGTCGCCGCTGACGACGACCTCGTCGGGGGCTTTCGGCGCGCGCCCGGTGCGCAGTTCGTAGGGTGCGTAGGCGGCGGTGGACCAGGGGTGGCCGACCAGGCCGGCGGGGCCGTGTGCGGTGTGCACGAGGAAGGAGCGGTCCTGGACGACGGTGCCGAGGCGGCGCAGTTCCGTGACGGTGGCGGCGGGTACGGGGCGGGGCCGGGCGAGGCGGTGGGTGCGGTCGCCGACCGGGGTGGGCACGGTGAGGGTGTCCTGGCCCTGGACGACGACGGGTGCGGCGGCGAACCGCTGGGGCCGGCGTTCGGGGGTGTCGGCGGCGGAGGCCAGGGCGAGCCCCATGACGGTGATCAGGGCCACGCCCAGGGACAGGGCGGTGAAGCCGCCGACGAAGGTGGCCCAGCGGGTGCGCAGGGTGTGCAGGGCGGTGCTCAGCACGGTGCGGCCTCCAGCCCGGTCATGCGGGCGGCGATGTCCTCGGCGCGGGCGCCGGTCAGTTCGCCGTGGACGCGGCCGTCGACGAGGAAGACGACGCGGTCGGCGTAGGAGGCGGCCACCGGGTCGTGGGTGACCATGATGATGGTGCGGTGGTCCCGGTCGGCCATGGTGCGCAGCAGGGCCAGTACGTCGCGGCCGGTGCGGGAGTCGAGCGCGCCGGTCGGTTCGTCGCCGAAGAGCACCTCGGGGCGGGTGATCAGGGCGCGGGCCAGGGCGACGCGTTGCTGCTGGCCGCCGGAGAGCTGGGACGGCCGGTGCCGGGCCCGGTCGCCGAGCCCGACCTGCTGGAGCGCCTCGCGAACCTGTGAACTCTTCGGGCGGCGCCCGTCCAGCCGCAGCGGCAGGGCGACGTTCTGTTCGGCGGTCAGGGCGGGCAGCAGGTTGAACGCCTGGAACACGAAGCCGATGCGGCCTCTGCGCAGCCGGGTCAGTTTCGTCTCGCTCAGCCCGGTCAGTTCGGTGCCGCCCATGACGACGCTGCCGGAGGTGGGCCGGTCCAGGCCCGCGGCGCATTGCAGCAGGGTCGACTTGCCGGACCCGGAGGGGCCCATCACGGCGGTGAAGGTGCCTTTCGGGAAGGCGAGCGACACCTGGTCGAGGGCGGTGGCGAGGGCGCCGCCCGCCCCGTACCGCCGGGTCACGGAACGCAGTTGGATCGCGTTCTCGGTCATGTGCTGTTCCACCTCTGTCTGCGTCTTCTGGTCGGTGTCCCCACGAAACCGCGGGGACCCCGGGTGGCGCAGTGAGGCCAGACCGAGAACCGGGGTATGCCTGGCCCTACCCCGGACCGGGACCGGGGGGCAGGGCCGGGCAGGCCCCGGGCGCGGCGCACGGTCGCCGCGGCGGCCGGTGACTCAACGGCCGGTGACTCAGCGGCCGGTGACTGAGTGGCCGGTGACTCGGTGGCCGGTGCCGGTGCCGGTCATCCTGTCGATCAGGGCGCGGGCCGTGTTGCCGTCGTCGCCGAGGTCCAGGATCTCGGCGCCGTCGAAGGTGACGGCCTCGGTGCTGCGGGGGAACATGGCCTGCTCGTACGCGGTGAGCGCGGCCTCGGTGTCGTGGGGGTGGGCGGCGAGGGCCCGGCCGAGTTCGGCGCCGTCGAGCAGGGCGAGGTTGGCGCCTTCGCCGTTCGGGGCCGTGAGGTGGGCGGCGTCGCCGAGCAGGGTCGCTCCGGGCACCCGGTCCCACCGGGTGCCGGCCGGCAGGGCGTGGTGGGGGCGCAGGACCGGGCCGGTGTCGCTGTCGGTGATGAGCGCGGTGAGTTCCGGCGCCCAGCCGTCGAACTCCCGCGCGATCCGGGCGGTGGCCGCGGCGGCGTCGGTGAAGTCGATGGCGGCGAACCATTCCTGGGGCCTGGTCAGCGCCACGTAGGTGTGCAGGGTGTCGCCGCTCTCCCGGTGGGCGAAGATCTCGCCGCCCGGTGAGGGGGCGATCAGCATTCCGTCGCCGACCGCCTTCGCGGCGGCGGGGTGCCGGGTGTCGGCGTCGAACAGGTACGTCTCGACGAACGACGTGCCCGCGTACCGGGGTGTGGCGTCGGTGAGCAGCGGCCGTACGCGGGACCACGCGCCGTCGGCGCCGACCAGCAGGCCGGTGGTGAGGGTGCGGCCGTCGGTGAACGTCACCTCGTGGCGGCCGTCGCCGAGGGCGCGGACGGTGTCCGCCTCGTGTCCCCACCGGACGGTGCCGTCCGGGAGCGAGTCGAGCAGGATCCGCCGCAGTTCGCCGCGCTGCACCTCGGGGCGGGTGCCGGTGCCGTCGTCGGCCTTGTCGAGCAGCACGGAACCGTCCGGGGCCAGGACCCGTGTCGCCTGGCGGCCCTCCAGGACGATGGCGCGGAACTCGGCCGTCAGCCCCGCCGCTTCGAGGGCGAGCTGCCCGTTGTGGTCGTGGATGTCGAGCATCCCGCCCTGTGTACGTGCCGACGGGGACGGTTCGGCGTCGTGGACCGTCACCGGGATGCCGTGGAGGTGCAGGACGCGGGCCAGGGTGAGTCCGCCGAGTCCCGCGCCGATGATCGTGACGGGTGTGCGCATGGTGGCTCCTTCGGGATCGGGCCGCCGCCCGGTGCGGGGGCGGTCGTTTCCCGAAGGTTCCAGGCCCCGCCGACGGGCCGCCGACGGGCCGTCGACGACGGGCCGACGCCCCCGGCAGCGGGCCGACAGTCTCCTGCTGCGGGCCTGCAGGCCTGCGGTTCTCCGGTGCCGGCCCGGCAGTTGGCGGCGGGTGCGGGCCGTCTACGGTCGTGCGCATGCGTTCTCGGGGTGTGCGAGGTGTGCGGAGTGTGTGGCGGGCGATGTCCCGGCCGGGGTTCCTGCTGTCGGCGTGGCCCTGGCGCTGTGCCGGGTATCTGCTGAGCGGTGCGGTGACGGGTGCCGTCGTCCTGGTCGGGCTGGTGGCGGGGGCGGTGACCGGTGGGCTGCTCGCCGTGGCCCTGGTGGGGCTGCCGTTGCTGGTGCTGGTGGCCCTGGCCGGGATTCCGGTGGCCTGGGTGGAGCGGCGCAGGCTGCGTCTGGTGGACGGCGGGCCGGTGTCCGGGCGGCACCGTACGCCGGGGGCGCCGGGGCTGTGGGTGTGGCTGACGACCCGGCTGCGGGAGCAGGCGACCTGGCGGGAGTTCGGGTACGCGCTGCTGTTCGCCGGGGTGCTGTGGCTGGTCGACGCCCTGGTGGTGGGGGTCGCTCTGCTCTGCCCGCTGTCGGTGGTGGCCGCCCCGCTGCTGATGGCCACGGTCGGGGGCGGTGAGGAGGTGAAGGTGCTGAAGCTCTGGACGGTCACCACCTGGCCGGCCGCTTCCGGTGTCGCCGTGCTGGGGCTGGTGCTGCTGGGGATCGGGGCGTACGTGCTCGGTGCGGTGGCGGGTGCCCGGGCTGGGCTGGTCCGGCTGCTGCTCGCTTCCCGGGAGGGCGAGCTGGACGCGCGGGTGGTCGAACTTGCCCGCTCCCGGGCCCGGTTGGTGGACGCCTTCGAGACGGAGCGGCGCCGTATCGAGCGGGATCTGCACGACGGGGCCCAGCAGCGTCTGGTGGCCCTGTCGATGACGCTCGGGCTGGCCCGCCTGGACGCCCCGCCCGGCCCGCTCGCCGATCTCCTGACCACGGCCCACCGGGACGCGGGGCTGGCCCTGGCCGAGCTGCGCGAGCTCATCCACGGCATCCACCCCAAGGTCCTCACCGACTACGGGCTCCCGGACGCGGTGCACGACGCCGCCGACCGCTGCCCGGTCCCCGTCGATGTCGAACTGGGGCTCGCGGGCCGCCCGTCCGGGGCCATCGAGGCGGCGGCGTACTTCGTGGTCTGCGAGGCGCTCGCCAACGTCGCCAAGCACAGCGGGGCCGCCCGTGCGCGGGTCAGCGGCGGCCACCACGGCGGCCGTCTGTTCCTGGAGGTGCACGACGACGGGCGCGGCGGTGCGGACGCGGCGGCGGGCAGCGGCCTGACCGGGCTCGCGGACCGGGTGTCGGTCCTGGATGGCAGACTTGCGCTGACCAGCCCGCCAGGTGGGCCGACCCTGTTGCGTGTGGAGTTTCCTTGCGAGCTGACCGAGCCGGCCGATCGCTGCGCATAGTGCTGGCCGAGGACAGTGTGCTGCTGCGCGAAGGGCTCATCGGCCTGCTGGAGCGCTGCGGCCACCGGGTCGTGGCGGCCGTCGGCGACGCGCGGGCGCTGGTCTCGGCGGTCGAGGAACACACTCCCGACATCGTGGTGACGGACGTACGAATGCCGCCCGGCTTCCAGGACGAGGGCCTGCACGCGGCGGTCCGGCTGCGCGAGCGGCGCCCCGCGCTCCCGGTCCTGGTCCTCAGCCAGTACGTGCAACGGACGTACGCGGCCGACCTGTTGGACTCCGGCGACGGCACGGGCGTGGGCTACCTCCTCAAGGACCGGGTCGGCCAGGTCGAGGAGTTCGTGTCGGCGCTGGGCAGGGTCGCGGACGGCGGGACGGTCGTCGACCCCGAGGTCGTACGGCAGTTGCTGCGCCGCCGCCGCGACCCTCTGGAGCAGCTCACCCCGCGCGAACGCGAGGTGCTGGCGCTGGTGGCGGAGGGCAGGTCCAACGGGGCGATCGCCCAGGAGCTGGTGGTCACCGAGGCCGCGATCGGCAAGCACATCGGCAGCATCCTCACCAAGCTGGACCTGCCGGTGACGGACCGGACCCACCGCAGGGTCCTGGCCG
Source organism: Streptomyces sp. NPDC056347 (assembly GCF_042262625.1). Classification (NCBI taxonomy): domain Bacteria; kingdom Bacillati; phylum Actinomycetota; class Actinomycetes; order Kitasatosporales; family Streptomycetaceae; genus Streptomyces; species Streptomyces sp. NPDC056347. Next base: position 16,200 of record NZ_JBHJQP010000079.1, read on the forward strand.
TCCTGGCCTATCTGCGGTCCTGACCCGCACCGGCCGGGAAGGTCACGGCGTACGCCGCAGGGAGTCCCGCAGCCCGTTCTCCCCGGAAACCTGAGCCCGGAGCCGGCGTATCACCGGGGAGTCCCCGGTGCCGTCGTCCTCCCCGCGCGGCTGACATCGCGCGCACTTGCACGGCGGCCAGCGCAGCGGGTTGAACTCCGCGGCCCCCTCCTCCGGCTCCGGCTCCAGCTCTTTCACTCCGCCCCTCGCCGCTCCGAGCAGTCCGCGCCGCCCCGGTGGCGCCGGAGCAGCACCCGGCAGTCGGTGGCCCCGCTGTAGTCGCGCCGCTCGTGGGCGGCGGCCTCGGCGCGGCGGAGTTCCTGACACCCGTGACAGTCGCCGGGATCCGGCTTCTCCGGTGATTCCTGCGGCAGTTCGTGCCTGACCTGGGCGTCAACGCGTGTGAGCACAGATCACTCCCGTCTGTAGTCATTCCACTACTGAGCGGGATTAGATTGGCCTAGAGTCAGAAGTGCTTCAACTTGTTGAAAACGAACGAACAGTCAGGTGATAGACCGTGAACCGCAAGGAGTTGGACCCCGAGAGCAGCCCCGAGGCTGCCTTCGGTGCACGCGTTCGCAAGCTGCGTGAGGAAAACGGGTGGAAGCAGGAGGAATTAGCTGACCGGCTGGGCTACTCCGGCACGCACGTCTCCGCCGTCGAAACTGGTCGCAAGATGCCGACTCTTCGGTTCTCGCGCAGTGCGGACCAGGTTTTCGGCACCGGAGAAACAGCAGACACGTTCGAACGCCAGTACCGCGAGCTCCGGCAGGGCTCGCTGCTGGAGGGCTTCCCGCAGTACGTCGGCTACGAGGGCCGCGCGGCCGAGATCCGGCTGTACGAGACTGGGATCATCCACGGGTTGTTGCAGGCACCGGCGTACGCCCGGGTGCTGGCGGAGACCGCCCTGCGACGCGGATCGATCACCCCCGAACAGGCAGCCGAACGCGTCTCGTTCCTGGCCGAGCGGCAAGCCGCGCTGGTGCGCCCTCGTCCGCCCGCGATGCTGGTAGTGCTGGACGAGAGCTGCGTCCGCAGGCAGGTCGGCGGCCCCGAGGTCATGGCCGCCCAGTACGACCGGCTGCTGGAGTTCGCCGAGCAGCCGAACACCGTGCTCCAGATCGCCCCGTTCGGCATGGGAGAGCGTCGCCCGTTCGACCTCCCGATGACTCTGCTGACGATGCTGGACCTGACTGTGGTCGCCTACGCGGAATCGCAGATGCGGGGCCATGTGGAGCGCGATACGACCGCCGTCCTCCCGCTGCTGACGGACTACCATCAGCTACAGGCCGAGGCGCTGTCCCAGGCGGCATCGGTGGCCATGATCATTGAGGCACGAAAGGGCATCCTGTGACGACCACGACCGAGTCCCCCCGCTGGTTCAAGTCCTCGTACAGCAACAACGGCGGCCAGTGCGTGGAGGTCGCTGCCAACCTTGCCGACTCGCACGGCGTGATCCCCGTCCGCGACTCCAAGCGCCCCGCCGCCGCGCCCCTGAACGTGCCGACTGCATCGTTCGCCTCCTTCGTCGCCGGCGTGAAGGCCGGAGCGTTCGGCACCGTCTGACCCGTACACGGTTCGCCACTGCCCCGCCATGCCCCTTGCGTGGCGGGGCAGTTGTGGTGCCCCTGCCGACCGCCTACCGTCGATGGGGAGCAGCACCGAGACGGAGGGACGCCCCGTGACGAACGAATCGCCCCACTGGTTCAAGTCCTCGTACAGCGACAACGGCGGCAACTGCGTGGAGGTCGCCGCGAACCTTGCCGACTCGCACGGCGTGATCCCCGTCCGCGACTCCAAGCGCCCCACCGCCGCGACCCTGAACGTACCGACCGCAACGTTCGCCTCCTTCGTCGCCGGCGTGAAGGCCGGAGCGTTCGGCACCGTCTGACCCGTACACGGTTCGACACTGCCCCGCCATGCCCCTTGCGTGGCGGGGCAGTTGTGGTGTTGTGGGCCTTGGTCTCGCGAGCCGCGTCGAGCGCGACGAGCTGCGGACGGAGTTTCCGCGAGGGGTTGGATCAGCGGGCGCACCCGATGCGAATATCCGCGCCGGGGGGGCCGGGCCGACGGGAGCGGGCGCCTGGGTGCCGGGTCGCCCCGGTCGGCCCGTCCGTCCCCGACTGGCGGCGGTGTTGCCATGAGAGGCACAAACCGGCATGGCTGTCACCCCTCGTAGGTGGGACAGCACTTCCGGCCGAAGCACTTCCGGTCGAGTCCCTTCCCGCCCCGCTGCGCAGGGCGGCAGTCGTTAAAACATCGATTTACTGGCTTATTCAGCACTGAGACAAGTATTCAAAGATTTTGGGAGTCCATTTCCTCATCGAGGATGGCCGGATCAGTAGCCGCTCGGGGAAAGGCATCGGCATGGCGGATTGGGTGAAGGTCGCGGGCAGTCTCTCGGCCATCTCGGCAGGGTCCAGGACGACGGTATGGGGTGTGAACTCGGCGAACGCCATCTACCGGTACACCAACTACGACGGCAGCCCGTGGATCAACATCCCGGGGGCGCTGAGCGACATCGGCGCCGCGTCGGACGGCACGGTGTGGGGCGTCAACGCGGGCAACCAGATCTACCGGTACACCGGAGACCAGGGCACGACGAACTGGGTCGGCATCAACGGAAGTCTGGTCCGCATCGACGCGGGATCCCGGACGAACGTGTGGGGAGTGGACTCCGCCAATGCCATCTACCGGTACACGAACCATGACGCCAACCCGTGGATCAAGATCCCCGGTGCACTGAGCGACATCGGCGCGGGCGCCGACGGCACCGTATGGGGTGTCAACGCGGGCAACCAGATCTACCGGTACACCGGGGACCAGGACAGCGCGAACCCGTGGAAGAACGTCCCCGGCAGCCTGAAGCGCATCGCGGTGGGCTCCCGGACGAACGTCTGGGGCGTCGATCCCGCCGGAAGCATCTACCGGTACACCAACAACGATGCCAGCGGCACCAATCCGTGGGTCAAGATCCCCGGCACCGCCACCGACATCGCCGCCGGTGCCGACGGCACCGCGTGGCACATCAACAGCGCGGGCGACATCTACCGCTACGCCGGCGACCAGCCGAGCTGAGCCCTGCCCCTCGATCCGCGCGGGCCCCCGGCCGGGACAGGCCGGGGGCCCGCATCGGCATCCTGGTTGCCGAACAGCATGAGGCATGAGAAGGGTGTCGTCCGCGCGGATCCTGCGCGCACTGGGCGTCACCGGCCCTTCGGGCGTCGCCTCATCGGCCGCCTGCGGCGGTTACTGCGCAGGCGGGCTGTACGCGTGCTGTTCGGTGTTGTTCTCCGGTCCCGTTGAGTGGTTCGGGGAGGTGGACGGGTGCCAGGTGAGGATCCAGCCGGCGGTAAGCGCCACCGCGCCGCCCGCCAGGGCCATTGCGCCGCCTGTTCCGGTGCCTGCGGCCACTGCGCCCAGGCAGACCGGCCCGACGCCCTGCAGCGTCATGCTGCCGGAGCCGAGCAGGCCGAAGGCCTGGCCCTGGCCGTCCTGCGGCAGGGCGTCCAGGAACGGCCGTTGCAGGCCGAGGCCGTAGGCGTATCCGAGGCCGCTGAGCAGCAGCAGACAGGACGAGACGCCTACTCCGGGCTCGGCGGCGAAGCCGATCAGCGGCAGCCCCGCCAGCGCGATCAACGGGACGACCAGCCGCTCCCGGGCGCGTGGCCGCAGCAGTCGGCCCACCAGCAGGTCACCGACGAGCATGCCGACCGGCAGACAGCCCATCAGCACGGCGTACCGGCCGGGCGCGAAGCCGCGTTCTCCCGCGTAGGCGACGATGAGGCCTTCCGCGCCCGCCACGAACGCGGGCGGTAGCCACTGGGCCAGCATCAGTCGTCGCACGGTGCGTCCGTGCAGCAGCAGGCCCGCACCGTGCAGGCTTGCGCGGACGGCCCCGCTGCCGCCCCCGGCGCCGCCGGGTGTGCCGCCGGACTCCCCCGGCTGCAGCCGGGGCAGCCCGACACGGACAGCGAGCGCGCAGCCGAAGTAGAGGACGGCACTGACCGCGAGTGCCCGGCGCGGGCCGAGTGCCGCGACGACCGCACCTCCCAGCGCCAGGCCGAACAGCTGCGCGCCGGAGCCGGCGATGTTGTTCAGTGACCGGCCCAGTACATAGGCGTCGCCCTCCAGCGACTGCGCGACCAGCCGGCTCGACGCACCGTGGAACACCGGTGTGGCGAGGGAGACCAGCGCCACCACACCGAGGCTTGCCGCGATCGGCATCCGCACCAGGGCGAGCAGCAGGGCGGCGGCGCATGTCAGGGCGTAGCCGCCGGTGATGAGCGCGCGGGGCGGCAGCCGGTCGGCCAGTGAGCCCAGCAGCAGCGAGCCGAACAGTTGCGGGACGAAGCCGGTGCCGAAGGCCACTGCGCTCAGCAGCGGGGAGCCGGTGGCCGAGAAGACCAGAACCGTGAACGTGGTGATCCGCAGCGCGTCCGCGGTGATCGCGACGGTGCGGGTCGAGAAGAGCAGCCGGAATCGCGGCTCGGCCAGCACCTCCCGGTAGGTGGCGCGGTGGTTGCCCTGTGCGGGCCCGGCGGTTGGGGTCATGACGCGCAGCCTCGCCGTGCGCCTGTACCGCTCACCAATGATTCGTCGCTGGACGAATCGAAGCAGATGTCCGGCGGTAGCATGGCGTGGTGCTGCGCTTCGAAGTCTCCCTCGATGACCTGCTGCGCAGCCGGTTCGCGCTGTCTCCCGCGCTGGACCTCTGCTCGCTGCTGCGCTCGCTCGTCGGCCAGGGCCGGCCGCTGCCGCGGGCCTGGGACGCCCGGCTCCGGCCGGCCTTCGAACGGCTGCGCCGCGAGACCGAACTGGACGCCGCCCTCGCCCTGCAGGCCCCGCACGGCGGGCCGAACTTCGTCGCCCCGCCCCCGCGCGGTCTCAACCAGTCCTGGGCGGACGACCTGGCCATGATCCGGGCCACGCCGCCGGCAGTGGCCCGCCGCGAATTCGCCACCACCGCGACCGGCCCGTCCGCCCGTGATCCCCGCGTACGCGCGGTGCTGGACTCGCCGGACGCCGTCTCCAGGATCGCCGGGGCGATGGACCGGGCCTGGCACGAGCTGCTCGCCGCGGACTGGCCGCAACTGCGCGCGATCTGTGAGCGCGATGTCGTGCACCGGGTGGGTGTGATCGGCGAACACGGATGGGCCACGGCCGTCGAGAGCCTGCACCCGGGCATCGCCTGGCACGAAGGCGGTATCGAGATCGACTTCTTCCGGGGCGGAACGGTCCGTCTCACCGGCGACGGGCTCCTGCTGATTCCCTCGGTCTTCGTCGGGCATGTCGCGGCCCATCTGGAAGACCCCTGGCCCAGGACCCTGGCCTATCGTGCCCGCGGCACCGCCGCCCTGTGGGGCGAGCAGGAAACCGTCCCCCGGCCGGACATGCTGACCGCTCTGGTCGGCAGGTCCCGGGCCCGGCTGCTGCTGGCGCTGGACGCCCCGGCCAGTACCAGCCACCTCGCCCGGAGCCTCGCCATGGCACCCGGCGCGGTAGGGGACCACCTCGCCATCCTGCGGGGCGCGGGGCTGCTCGTCCGCGCCCGGTCCGGACGGTCGGTGCTCTACCGGCGCACCCCGCTCGGGGAGGCGCTGGTCGCCGGTTCGGGCTGAGGGACCGGATCGGCACAGCAGCTCTACGGCCCGCAGTCCGTCCGGCTCCCCGGCGCCCGGCGCCCGAGCCGCGTCGATGCCCTCGGCGAGTGACCAGAAGAACCTGCTGTCCGGGCTAGTTCCCGACCGCTTCCGCACGACCGAGACCGGCGACGGTGGTCAGGTTGCCGGGCACGTAGGATCCACCCTGGTTGTTGAGGATCACGGCGAGCCGGTTGGTCGCGTTGATCATGGCGACAAGGGAGACGAGAGCGATAGCTTGCTCCTCGTCGTAGTGCTTGCGCACCCGGGCCCAGGTCTCGTCGGTGACCCCTGCATGTCCGTCGATGATGCGGGTGCCCTCCTCGGTGAGGGCCAGCGCGGCCCGCTCGGCGTCGGTGAACACGGTGGAGTGCCGCCAGGTGGCGACGAGGCTGAGCCGGGCCGCGTCCTCGCCGGCCGCTGCGGCGTCCTTGCTGTGGATGTCGACGCAGAAGCCGCACCCGTTGATCTGGCTGGCTCGCAGCTGCACCAACTCCTGGGTGGATTTGGGCAGCGGCGACTCCTGGATGACCTGGCTGACGGCGTACATCCGCTTCCCGACCTTCGTGCCGAGCTCGGTGTCGAACAGGTTCATACGGGTTTCCATCGGGGCTTCCTCACTCGCGGAATCGTGTGGCTGATGCCCATAAGGCGCCGGGGGCCGCGCTCCTGTGACACAGAGCGGATGTGATGTGGGCCATGGGGCGCGGCTGTCACAGAACTGGGGTCAGCGGCGTCCCGTGTACGACACGCACCACACGTAGCGCGACAGAAGTCGGGAGCTGACGATGACGGACAAAGATGCCGGTACCGATGCGGGGGCGGCCACGACCACCGCCACGGATACCTTCGTCGCCCACCGCAACCTGCTGTTCACGGTGGCCTACGAGATGCTGGGCTCGGCTGCCGACGCCGAGGACGTCCTCCAGGAGACGTGGCTGCGCTGGTCGGGCGTCGAGCACACCACAATCCGCGACCCACGCGCCTTCCTGGTCCGCATCACCACCCGCCAGTCCCTGACCCGCCTTCGCACACTCCGCCGCCGCAAGGAGTCCTACGTCGGCCCGTGGCTGCCCGAGCCGCTGCTCACCGCGCCCGACGTGGCCGAGGACGTCGAGCTCGCGGACAGCGTCTCCATGGCGATGCTCCTCGTGCTGGAGACCCTCACGCCGACCGAGCGTGCCGTGTTCGTGCTGCGGGACGTCTTCGACCTGGACTACGACGAGATCGCGCAGGCCGTCGACAAGACCCCGACCGCCGTCCGCCAGATCGCGCACCGCGCCCGCACCCACGTCGCCGCGCGCCGCCCTCGCGAGACGGTCTCCCCGTCCCAGACCCGCGACGCGCTCGCGGCCTTCCAGCAAGCGGTGGAAACAGGCGACTTGACCCGGCTCCTCAACATGATCGCCCCGGACGTCGTCCTCCTGACGGACGGCGGCGGAGTCGTCCGGGCCGCCGTGGAACCGGTGGTGGGCGTGGCCGACGTGACCGAGGTCCTGGCCAGGCTCAGCGGTGCCCTGCTGCAACCGACCCTGGTGAACGGCCACCCGGCCCTGATCATCCACCGCGACGGCCGGATCGACACGATCGTGGCTCTCCGCCTGGACGCCGGCCTCATCACCGGCCTCTACGCCGTCCGCAATCCAGAGAAGCTGTCACGCATGAACCGCGAGACGGCGATGGGCCGCTGACGCCGAGACCGCCGCCCGGGCCAGCGACGGAACAGGTCGTACACCCCGGGCCACGGATTCGGGCGGTGGCTCGGCAGGAGCCGCACCTCACGATCATGGACGCGGTCCAGTCAACGTGCTGACGATCGATCGTGAGGCGGTAGTCGGCGGAGTCTGGTTCCCCGATCAGTCCGCATGGTCCGGGGCCAGTACCTGCCACCGTCGGACGGCCATGCCTCTCAGCGGCAGCATCCCGAGCTTCTCGTAATACGCGCGCAGCGGCTCGTCGCAGGTCAGGTCCACGGAGTACAGATGTTCCGCCTCGGCGAGGACCCGCCGGACCAGCTGCCCGCCGATGCCTTTCCCCTGGTATTCGGGCAAGACCTCCAGCCACGGGATGAAACCCGTGAGGACCCCGTCGCTGATCATGTTGACGAAGCCCACGACGCGCCCCGTCCGGGCGTCCAGAGCAACCACGACTCGGTAGCTGCCCTTGAGCACGGCAAGGTGCTGCGCGGCCGTCGGCGGTGCGGGCCAGCCTACGAAGAACCCGGAAAGGTCCTGCTCCGCAAGATTGGAGAGATCGGTGCTGTAGTTGATCACCGGCGTATCCTGCCAGGACAGCGGCGAAGGCCTCCCACCTCCACTCGATCGATCGGCGCCTCGCGGCGCACGTGCCACAAAGGCCAGCGGTCGGCGACCTGCGTCGCCTGGGGCGCCCCGGCAGTGGCGCCTTCCGCGAAGAACGGCGCGCGGTCCCGGCAGACGACCTTGATCCCTGGCCGCTGGGCGAGCCAGGCGGCCAGGCTCGACAGTTGGGTGATCATCGAGGTGGACGCCCCGCCCACCTGCATCAGGCCTCCGCCGACCCTGATGACGAGCGCGTCCCGTACCAGGTCGAAGTGCCGGTCTGACAGATGATGCGTTTCATCGCGTTGCGAATCCAAGGTCCGAAAGAGACGGCCTAGGACTCCGGGGCCGCCCCCGGGTGCTGCCCCACCGGCCTTTCCGCGGAGGCGAGTTGGCGCAGTGTCCAGCCGTGGCCGCGGGGGTCGAGGGGGCGGGTGGCTGTGGTGAAGATCTCCGCGGCGCGGCGGTAGGAGAGCCGTCCGCGGCCCGTCCTGAACAGGGGTCCGTCGACGCGGCCGAGGGTGAGCAGCGGGAGCAGGGCGGCCGTGCCGTCGCCCCAGCGCAGGTGCGGGGTGTTGTGTTCGCGGGTGCGGCGGGCGGGGAGGTCGAGTTCGGCGATGTCGAGGGCGAGGGCGCGTTCGATCGTCGCGCCGGTCTCGTACAGCAGGTGCCAGAACGTCTGCTCGCGCAGTGGGGCGGGCAGTTCCAGGACGGCCCGGGCCCGGGCGGCGTCGAGCCGGGTTTCCGCGTCGGCCCGTTGTGCGACGGGCAGGCGTCGCAGGCCCGCGGCGGGGTCGGCGGTGAGCCAGCCCTGTTCCCGCCACCAGCGCAGTGCGGCGGTGAGTATCGACAGTTCGCGGTTGGCGGTGCGGGGGCCGACTGCGGCGGCTCGTCCGGCGAAGGCGTCGCGCAGCCGGGCCGCGGCGTGCGGGGTGTCCAGCAGGGCCAGGGGGACGGTGGGGGGCGGGGCGTTGCGGCGCCGGCCGCCCAGTGGCGGGGTGCGGTCGACCATCGCCCAGGCCCAGGTGGTGAGGGCGATCCGGTAGACGCGGCGCGAGCCCGCTCCCAGGGTGCTTGCGGACAGGAAGCGGTCGACGGCGATGGCGTACTCCACCGGGTTCGCGGGACGGCTCACGTTCCCCTCCCTCTGAGGTAACCGCAGTAAACAGGCCTTCTGTATGTGCTGGTGAAAGAATAACTTGAGGGGACTGGACTCAGGTTATTTGGGCCGAGGCCCTGGCGTGTCCCTGTCCGGTCCGTGCAGCCTGCGCGCATGTCCCCTCATCACCGGCTGGCGGCCTTCCGCGCACGCGACTTCCGCCGCTTCTTCATCGGTTACGCCACTTCGCTGCTCGGTTCGTCCATGGCCTCGATCGCGATCTCCTTCGCGGTCCTGGAGAACGACGGGGACGGTACCGAGCTCGGTGTCGTCCTCGCGGCCCGGATCCTGCCGTTGGTGCTCGTCCTGCTGGTCGGCGGAGTCGTCACCGACCGTCTGGGCAGCCGTCAGGTCATGATCACCGCTGATGTGGTGCGCTGTCTCAGCCAGGCCGGTATCGCCGTCGCCCTGTTCAGCGGCTCCCCCGGGCTGTGGACGCTGGTCGCGCTGGTCGCCCTCTGGGGCGCGGCCGAGGCCCTGTTCACCCCGGCGCTCAACGCCCTCGTCCCGCACATCGCGAAGGGGGAAACGCTCGCCGATGCCAACGCACTGCTGGGTGTGGCGCGTTCGTTCGCGTCGATCGCGGGGCCGGTGCTCGCCGGAATCCTGACGGCCGTCGCCGGGGCGTCCTGGGTGCTCGCCCTGGACTCCGCCAGTTACGCGGTGAGCGTCGTCGCGCTGCTCCTGCTGCCCCGGGCCGCCGTGCGCGCCGCGCCTTCCTCCTCGTTCGTGACGGATCTCCGGGAGGGCTGGGCGGAGTTCCGCTCCCGTACCTGGCTGTGGGCGACGTCGTTGCAGGCCGGCCTGTTCAATCTCCTCGTGTGGGCGCCGTTCCTGGTCCTGGGGCCCCTGGTCGCCCAGCGGCGGCTGGGCGGGGCGGGCTCCTGGGGGCTGGTCATGGCGCTGTACGGGGCCGGTGCGATGGCCGGCGGAGCGGCGATGCTGGGCCGTCATCCGCGCCGTCCGCTGCTCGTGGCGACGGTGGCCGCCCTGGGCTGGTCGCTGCCCTCCGCCGCGCTCGCCGCCGACGGGTCGCTGGTCTGGATCTGTGTCGCCGCGCTGGTGGCGGGGGCCGGTTCGGCGGTCTGCGGCACCCTGTACGCGACCGTCACGCAGCAGCAGGTGCCCCCGGGCGCCTTGGCCCGGGTCTCCTCCTACGACGCCTTCGGGGCGTTCGCGCTCGGCCCGCTCGGACTGGCCGCGGCCGGTCCGGTGTCGGTCCTCGTCGGCACGTCCGCGGTGCTGGGTTTCGGCGCGCTGTGGCAGATCGTCACGGTGGCCGTGCTGCTCGCGCTGCCCGCGGTGCGCGCCGTCTTCCCCCGCTCCCCCGCCGAGGTGCCCGCCGGGTCCCGCGCGGACACCGGGCCCGAAGCGGCGGCGCGGCCGGCGGGCCCGTGACCGGCGGGGCTTCTTCGCGCACCGCCGGCCGAAGGGCGCGGTCCGCTTCCGGGTCACTGCCGGGGGGGGGCGCGGCTCGCCGCCTCCTCGGCCTTCCCGGGCGCTTCTCGGCGGAGGACGAATCCGTTCGCCCGTGCCTTGGGCCCCTGGCACAGTGGCCCTTCATGACGAGCAGTGAGCTGTGGACCCGTGCGACCGCCGACCGCTACGACGCCGAGGAGACCGAAGCGTTCTCGCCCGCCGTTCTCGAACCGGCCCTCGCCTTCCTGGCCGCGCTCGCCGGGGACGGCCGGGCGCTGGAGTTCGCGATCGGGACCGGACGGGTGGGTGTCCCGCTCCGGGAACGCGGCGTGCCGGTGGCGGGCATCGAGCTGTCCGAGCACATGGCGGCGGTGCTGCGCCGCAAGATCGGTGAGGACGCGCTGCCGGTGACGATCGGGGACATGGCCTCCGCCCTCGTCCCCGGTGAGTTCTCCCTGGTCTATCTCGTCTACAACACCATCACGAACCTGCTCACGCAGGACGAGCAGGTCGAGTGCTTCCGTAACGCCGCACGTCATCTGGAGCCCGGGGGCCGGTTCGTCATCGAGCTGGGTGTACCGCCGCTGCGGTTCCTGCCGCCGGGACAGGTCGCGGTGCCGTTCGACGTGTCCGGGCGCCATCTCGGCTTCGACACCTTCGACCTGGTCGAGCAGGTCCTCGTCTCGCACCATCTCACCCGTGAGGACAACGGGCGTTACCGCCGTGAGGAATCCCGGCACCGGTACGCCTGGCCGGCGGAGCTCGACCTGATGGCGCGGATCGCCGGACTGGAGCTGGAGCGCCGTGTCGCCAACTGGCACGGGGCGGCGTTCGTCCAGGACTCCGCGAAGCACATCTCCGTGTGGCGCAAGCCGTCCTGAGACCGGCCGCCGGGCCCGTCGGCGGGGCGGGGGGTGCCCCGTGGGCTGCGACCGGAAGCGGTCCGTGCGCGCGGTGTGCCGGTGCGTCGGTCACGGTCGGGATCCTGTTCCTTGGGCCGCTGAAACCTGGCGGCTGCTCGTTGCCGCCGCCGGTGCCGTGCCCCGTAGGCCGGAGGGGCGCGGCCGTCCGGGGGGCGGGGGTGTGCGGTCAGGCGGTGGCGCCGCCGTCGACGGGGATGCAGGCGCCGGTGATGCCGGAGCCGGTGCGGGAGGCCAGGAGCAGGACGGCGGCGGCGACCTCCTCGGGGCGGGTGAGGCGGCCGGTGGCGGTGCGGTCGGTGAAGTGGCGGACCGGGCCGGGGTGTCCGGTGCCCGGGGTGCGGGGGCCCTGCCGGGTGAACCAGTCGGTCTCCACGGCTCCGGGGCACACGCAGTTGGCGGTGACGCCGTACGGGCCGGTCTCCTTGGCCAGGACGCGGGTGAACCCGATCAGGGCGTGCTGGGCGGCGGCGTAGGCGCACAGGCCGGGGTCGGGGTCGCGGCCCTCGATGGAGGAGATGTTGATGATGCGGCCGGAGCGCTGCGGGATCAGGTGGGACAGGGCGTGGCGGGTGGTGTAGAGGGCCGGGTCGAGGTTGAGGGCGAGGGTGCGGTGCCAGGTGTCGTCGGTGATGTCGGCGACGGGGGCGAAGCCGGTGGCGCCGCCGACGTTGTTGACGACGATGTCGAGGTGCCCGTAGCGCTCCACCGTTTCGTCGACCGCGCGTTCGGCGTCGGTGCGGTCGGTGGCGTCGGCCACGCACAGGGCTATGCGGTTGTCCTCGGCGCCGAGTCTGGCGAGGGCGGCCCGGCCGCCGGCCCGGGAGCGGCCGGTGATGACGATGCGGGCGCCGTGGGCGTGGAGGGTGTGGGCGACGGCCAGGCCGATGCCCCGGGTGGCGCCGGTGATCAGTGCCGTCCTGCCGGTGAGGTCCATGGGTGCTCCCGTCGTGGGCGGGGTGGGGGCTGGTGGAGGGCGAGGGTGACCGTGTGGGGTGCGCCGGGCAGGGTCAGCGGGATCAGCTGCCAGCCGCGCGGCGCCGTTTCGTGACCGAGGCGGGCCAGGCAGAGGCGGGGGCGCAGGGCGATCTCCGCGTCGACCAGTGCCCGCAGCAGGGACCAGCCCAGGGTCCTGGCGATGGCTTCCCCGGCCGTCCACAGCGTGAGGAACTCCTCCCTGGGTACGGTCACGGGCCGCCCGGGCCGTGCGGCGTTCTCCCCCGGCCCGAGGGCGAAGCGCAGCAGGTGCGGCGGTGGCGGGGAGGCCAGGTGCTCGATGCCGATGCCGATCCGGGTGCCGTCCCGGGGGGCCGCGAGCAGTGCGGCCACGGTGACGGGGCCGCAGTGGGCGGCGGTGAGGCGCAGGGGCGGCAGGTTGTGTTCCGGGGCGAGTTCGGGCCGGCCGAGCGGGTCGCGGATCACGGTGACGGTGGTGACGGGGCGGGCCCGGCGGGCCGCGACGGCGTGGCGCAGCAGGAGGCGGCCGGGTACGGGGCGGCCGTGCGGGGCGATGTGCCACCAGAGGTCGACCGGGCCCGCCGCGGAGGGCACCCGGCGGTGGCGGGCGCCGGTGAGGGTGTGCGGGGGCGGGGTCACGGGGTGTCGTCCCCGGCGGGGGCGGACCGGCCGTCCGCACGGGCCGTGGCATCCCGCGGCGGCCGGAAGCGCTCCGGCAGAAACCGTTCTCCGGGCTCGTCGGACACGGCGGCACGGCGCTCGGCCAAAGCAACTCCTCTGCACGGGGCGGCACATACAGGGCGGTGCATGCGGTGCATGCGGTACGTGGGGTGCGCGGGGGTCTTGCGGGGCGGGCCGGGGCAGGGCCCGGGAGGAGGCCGGTGAAGGGGTGGCCCGTCCGGTCCCGGGCGGGCGGGGCGGCGGCCGTCCGGCGGCATGCGGCCGGGAGGGGGCAAGGGGTGCTCTGTGCCGGCTGGGGCAGGAACCAGGACGGGCACCGGGGTGCGGTGCCGGAACGGAAGGGGGCCAGGGCGCGCGCCCGCCCCGCACATGCACAGTCAACGTACGGGTTCGGTGCCGTCCGTGGTCATCACCCACACGGATGACAAGGGGGCGGTCGGTGGCAGAGCCCGGCCGCGGAACGCGCTGGCCGGCCGTCCGGGTGGCCGGGGCCGTGCCGTCCCCGGTTCCGGGGCGCCGGTCACCGTACGCGGCGAGAACCACTGCCGGAGCAGGGGAATCCGCGTCTCTGGAGCGCTCTGCCGGCTGCGGGGTCCAAAAGCGTGAAGAACTCCCTTCGGCGCAGGCCGGAAGGTGCTCCTCCCTTCCCCCGGGCGTCATCCGCAGGCGCCGGCCGTGGGGCGGGGTCTAGTCTCGCGGGGACCGATGTTCCTCGACTTCGGGAGGATGCCCCGTGGCAGCTGTGCACGTGACCGTGTGGGACGACCGCGACCGGGCCGGAGGGGACCGGGCGCCGACGGCTTCGGGTGCCGCGGTGTCCCCGGCGGCCGCTGCCGCCCCCGCCCTCTTCGTCCACAACATCTTCGCCTGGGGCAGCGACCCCGTGTACGGGTTCGGCGGGCAGCGGCCTCTCGCGGACGGCCGGCGGCTCCTTCTGATGGACCGTCGGGGCTACGGCGACAGTCCGGACACCGCGCGCAGCGACTTCGACGTCGACGCCGAGGACATCGTGGAGGTTCTCGAGGACGAGGCCGTTGCCGCGGGGCCCGGCGGCGCCCATCTCGTGGGGCACGGTAACGGCGCCGTCGCCGCGCTCATCGCCGCCGCGCGCCGACCCGGCCTCGTGCGCTCCCTCGCCCTCGTCCAGCCCTCCGCCTTCACCGCCGCCGCGCACCATCCGGTCGTCGCCGCTCTCCTCGACCGGGTGCGCGACGGGGCCCCGGGCATCCCGGACGGCGTCACGCCGGAGCAGTATCTCCGCGCGTCCACCGAGGGGTTGGGAATGGCGGTGCCCGAGGTCACGCCGCGCCGGCTCCGTGCCGTCGCCACGTCCATGGGCGAGCGGCCCGTCTGGGAGGCGGAGATCCCGCTGGAGGCGGTCCGGGGCGCCGCCCTGCCGGTCCTGGTGATCTGCGGAACCTGGGAGGGCGCGCCGGACGCGTACCGCGAGCACGTGGGGCTTCCCCTCATGGCCGTGGCCGAGTCCCTCACGAAATCCCTCGGGGGCCGCCTTGTGCAGGTGCCCGGCTACTACCCGCACACCCAGGAGCCCGCCGCCGTCAACGCCGCCCTGCGGGAGTTCTGGGGCTGACCCGTTTCCGGCGGACCGCCGCTTGCGGGCCGAGGACATCCGCGGCCGGGTGGGCCCGGCCGCGCGTCGGCGACGGGAGGGGCGGCGGTCGGCGGGATGCCGGGCCCGTGTCCGGGCGGGTCACTCCGGCCAGTCGGAGTGCTGGATGACCTCCACGAAGTCGCCGCGTTCGAAGCCGGGGACGAAGTGGGCCAGTACGTCGGCCTTGACGTTGCCGAAGGTGGTGTCGGGGCGGTCCTTGATACCGTCGGTGAACGCGGCGAGGATGCGGTTCTTGAAGTCGGGGCGGGGGTGTGCGGCGACCACGGCGGCGCGCTGCTCGTCGGTGACGGCGTGGTAGCCGATGCCCAGGACGTCCAGTTCCACACCGCGGGTGACCAGGGCGATCTCGGGGGCCATGTGGAGCGGGATCTCCGGTGTGGTGTGCAGGGCGATGGCGGTCCACACCCGCTGGGCCGGTTCGCCGGTGATGCCGTGGGTGCGCAGGAAGCGGCGTGCCTCGTCCGCGCCGTCGATCTCGAAGCGCTGGTCGGTACGGGCGAAGCGGCCGGTCAGTCCGAGGTCGTGGAACATCGCCCCGACGTAGAGCAGCTCCGGGTCGAAGTCCAGTCTCTGCTCGGCGCCGCGCAGGGCACCGAAGAGGAACACCCGGCGCGAGTGGTCGAACAGGAGCGGGGAGGCCGCCTCGCGCACCAGCTCGGTCGCCTCCTTCGCCAGGACGCTGTCCGGGATGCGTACGCCCGCGATCGTCTGAGGGGTCTCGGTGGTCATGGCGTGTCTCCTCAAGGGGGGCCGGTTCGGCTGGCTCCTCCACGGTCGCGCGCGGCATAGGCTGGCGCCATGTCCGTACAGCCGCATGCCCCACGGATTCAGACATGACGCGGCGGGTCGGGTTCCTCGTCCCCGACGCCGTGACCCTGCTCGACGTCAGCGGTCCGCTGGAGGTCTTCCACCGGGCGGCGCGGCTCGGCCACGGCTACGGGACGTTCCTGGTCTCCCCGCACGGCGGGCCCGTCACCACCTCCAGCGGGGTCACGCTGGCCGCCACCGCCGCGCCGCCGGACGCCGGGCCGCTGGACACCCTGGTCGTCGCCGGGGCCGACCACCTCGCCGGCGAGGGGCCCGACGGGGCGCTGCTGGCCGCCGCCGGGACGCTGGCCGGGCAGGCCCGGCGGGTGGCCTCCGTGTGCACCGGCGCCTTCGTCCTGGCCGGGCTCGGGCTGCTCGACGAGCGCCGGGCCACCACCCACTGGCGGCACGCCCGCACGCTGGCGCTGCGCCATCCCCGGGTGCGTGTCGAGCCCGACGCCCTGCACATCCGTGACGGCCGCTTCCACACAAGTGCGGGGATCAGTGCCGGGATCGATCTCGCCCTGGCGCTGGTGGAGCACGACCACGGTGCCGGGGCCGCCCGCGCGATCGCCCGTGAACTCGTCGTGTTCATGCAGCGGCCGGGCGGCCAGTCCCAGTTCTCCGCCGCCCTGGCCACCCCGCCCGTCCGCGGTGATCTGCTGCGTGCCCTCACCGCCGCCGTGCTCGCCGACCCGGCCGCCGATCACAGCCTGCCCGCCATGGCCGCCACCGCCGCCGTCAGCACCCGCCACCTCACCCGGCTCTTCCGTACCGAGGTACGCACCACTCCCGCCCGCTGGGTCGAGCGTGTGCGGCTGGACCGTGCCCAGCAGCTTCTTCTCGACGGTCACAGCGTCACGTCCGCGGCCCGGCTCAGCGGCCTGGGGAGCGACGAGACCCTGCGCCGGGTCTTCGCCCGCCATCTGGGCACCACCCCCACCGAGTACCGCAGGCGTTTCGGTACCACCGGCCCGCGGCCCTCCTGAGCGGACGGCGCCTTCCGCGCGGTCGACAGCCGGGAGAAATAAGGTGGTTGGAAGGTGCCGGGGTGCGTACGTTCGGCCGTATGACTGACGAATGCTTCGCTGATCCGCGACTGGCCGCGCTCTACGATCCGCTCGACCCCGACCGCGGTGATCTCGACGCCTACCTCGCGATGGTGCGGGAGTTCGGGGCGCGGCGGGTGCTGGACATCGGGTGCGGCACGGGGGTGTTCGCGCTGCTGCTGGCCGGTCACGGCATCGGGGTCACCGGTGTCGAACCCGCGCTGGCGTCCCTCGATGTCGCACGGTCCAAGCCGGGCGCCGGGCGGGTGCGGTGGATCCACGGGGACGCCACGGCACTGCCGCCGCTGCGGGCGGACCTCGCGACGATGACGGCGAACGTCGCCCAGGCCATCACCGGCCCGCGGGACTGGCGGCGGACCCTGCACCACACCCGTGAGGCGCTGGCGCCCGGCGGGCGGCTGGTCCTCGAGACCCGTGTCCCGGCCCGGCGCGCCTGGGAGGAGTGGACCCGGGAGAAGACGTGGAGCGTGACGGAGGTCGCGGGGACCGGGCCCGTGGAGAGCTGGGTCGAGCTGGTCGGGGTGGAGCTGCCGCTGGTGACGTTCCGCGGGACCTATGTGTTCGCGGACGGACGGGTGATGACCTCGGACTCGACCCTGCGGTTCCGGGAACGGGAGGAGGTCGAGGAGGAACTGGCCGCGCAGGGCTACGTGGTGGAGGAGGTCCGCGACGCCCCCGACCGGCCGGGCCGGGAATTCGTCTTCGTGGCGCGCCGCCCCTGAGCGCAGCGGCCTGCCGGGCGGCGCCCGAAGCAC